>JAUPVO010000031.1 GCA_030916975.1 Patescibacteria group bacterium | reverse complement strand
TTGGACATCGATAACCACTTTCTGGACGGCACTGCTTTCTCATTAGTTTCTATTCGGACTATGTCATTTTTTTGTAATATGTAATTAAACGGCACAAGCTTATTATTGACATATGCTCTATAAGCCTTATCTCCTATATCAGTATGAACTTGATAAGCAAAGTCAAGCGGAGTAGATCCTTCTGGCAAGTCTATAACGTCACCAAGTGGAGTAAACACAAAAACCCTTTGATTGAAAAAGTCTTCTCTTAAATGCTCCATAAACTTTTTGTTAGCGCCTTTTTCTTTGGTTATATCTTTTTGCCATTCTAATAATTCACTAGTCCACTCAGTTTTGATTTCAGTTTTATTCTTACTCTTTTTTTCTTTGTAGGCTAGATGCGAAGCTATACCATATTCAGCCTCTTCATGCATTTCTGGAGTTCTGATTTGGATCTCTACTATTTGTCCGCTACCAGTAAATATGGCTGTATGAAGAGATTTATATCCATTTGGTTTGGGGGATGCTATATAATCTTTGAAGCGACTTGGAACTGGCTTGTATAGACCATGTATAATACCAAGGGTCTGATAACAGTCAGATATATTGGGAACAATAACTCGAATAGCAATGATATCGTATATTTTGTCTATATCATAGTTATATTTTTTTAATTTCTCCCAAAGCGAATATAAATGTTTAACTCTACTGTCTACATTCTCTATATTTACGTCAAAAATACTTAATTCTTCTTTTAAGGTTTTTACTATTTCATTTAACACGTAAGAGTTGTGATCTTTCTTTTCTTTTAGAATGTTTTTAACTTTTTGATATTCTTGTTCATGGGCGTAAGGAAAAGCGCCATCTTCTAACTGAGCTTTCAGCTTTCCCATTCCAAGTCTGTCAGCCAGTCTGGCATGTATCTCTATAGTTTCTATAGCTATTCTTTTTCTCTTATCTTCTCTTACATATTCTAAGGTTGTCACATTATGAAGCCTATCGCAAAGCTTAATAACTACAACTCTAATATCATCATTAATAGCAAAGAAAAACTTTCTAAGAGATTCAACATGTCTCTCAGCTCCAGAATATTTTAATTTACCAAGCTTAGTAACACCTTCTACCATGTGAGTTATAGGTTCACCAAAATCCTTTTCCATTTCCTCATGGGTATAAGAAGTGTCTTCTAGGGTATCATGCATTAATCCAGCACATATTGTCTCATAGTCCATGCTCTGATCAGCTATGTTTATAGCGGTTGCTACACAATGATTAAAATAGGGCTCTCCATTCTTACGGAGTTGCCCATCGTGATGTTTTTTGGCTGTCTCATAAGCTTTTCTGATGATGTCTTTTTCATTCTCATCCTGTATATAGCTAGCCGCTTGGTATAAGTTTTCTAAAGGAGTGATTTGGTTCATGTCTAATATAATTTATATCATATTTTATTTTTAATTCAAAAAGTTGATAACTAGACTTTACAAAATTTACAATATGATATAATTCCATTATTGGATATTAATTAATATAAAATATATGTCAGAAACAAAAAAAATAAAATGTGATTGTGGTAGTTGTGATATTTGTAGTTTGCCAGCTAAAGATTCTTATGAGTATCGGGGCTGGTTAATGAGTGACAGTTTAATAAAAAGATCATTTGCTGTAGCTGGGCATTTTTATCTGGCTTATTTTTTGATATTAATACCCCTTCTAGTGATAGCATTTTTCTCAATGTTTTTTGTCTTTGGAGTTAGAACTGCTATTCACAATAACTATGATGGAAAATACGAAAGAGATTGGCAGGGGGATGATATGAAGAATATGGACATGATGAATCAGACAACAGGGAAAATAAATATAGAATATGTGTGTGAGGATGCTGCACCGTCTATGGCAGCGGATCAGGACTATATGAAATTCGTCAAAGACTGCGTTGCTGGATTATACCCTAATGTAATAGATACTTACAAAGAAAATAATAAAGTTCAGTAGTTTTATAAAAATAGCCCTCTCCTTAAGGAGAGGGCTATTTTTATATTTTATGAGGATTATGCATTTTGCAATTTTTGTTGGAACATCTAGTCGGTATTGTTTTAGTTCCTTCCATCATCATTTCTCCACAGAGCTTACAGAATTCTCCCGTTGGCTTAGCTTTGATAGCATGTTTACAGTCTGGGTAATTAGAGCATGAATAAAACACTCCGAATCTGCCGCGCCTTTCTTCCATGTATCCATCATTGCAGTGATTACATTTTATGCCAGTATTAGCTCTTTGTTTCTCTTCTTCTGATTTCTCGATATATTTACATTTTGGATATGAGCTGCAGGCGATGAATTTGCCGTATTTGCCATCCCTCTCTACAAGATTATTGTCTTTTCCTTTTTCACTACAAGAAGGACATTTTTTATCTAGTAGTTTTGGTCCCTCCATTATGCTACCGTCTATCTTTCTGGCTCCATCACATTCTGGAAAATTAACACAAGAGTAAAAAGTTCCATTTCTCGATAACTTTTCTACCATGGCCGAAGCGCATTTTGGACATCTTATGTTTTCTGGAGCAGGATTTACATTGGTAGCTTTATCTATATCTTTTTTGGACTCTACATCACTGTGGAAAGGTGTGTAGAATTGGGTTAATGTATTGAGATAAGTATCGGTACCGTTAGCTATCTCGTCTAACTCGTCTTCCATATTTTTGGTGAAGTCATCACTAATGTATTTGGCAAAATGCTGGCTCAAAAAGTCAGATACTACAATACCAGTTGAAGTTGGAAACAAAGTCCTTTGTTGCTTATCCGCATATTTTCTTTCTTCAAGAGTAGATATTATGGAGGCATAAGTAGAAGGCCTTCCAATACCACGTTTCTCTAGTTCTTTTATTAGCCCAGCCTCAGTGTATCGATTTGGGGGGAGAGTTTCTTTTTCAATATAGTTTATTTTCTCATTTTTTATATCACTTCCTGCTTGGAGCTTAGGTAGCTCAACCTCCTCACCTTTTGAGAGAATATCTAGCTGAAGCCAACCATAAAAAGTTATAATTGATCCATTAATATGAAAGTCTGGGACTTTATTATTGTCTGAGTTTAATGTTATTTTGGTTCTTTTGATTTTGGCTGGTTGCATCTGAGAAGAGAGAGATCTTACCCAGATCAGGTTGTATAACTTTTTTTCATCTTCATTTGTTCCTGCTGATTTGGTCCCAGCATGAGTTGGTCTTATAGCTTCGTGAGCCTCTTGAGCATTTTTATTTTTGGTTTTGTATTCTGTCCATTTTGCATATTCTTTCCCGTAGTTTTTGTTTAGATAAGTATTGGCTTCAGTCAAAAATGACTTAGATAGATTGGTTGAGTCAGTACGCATGTAAGTAATTAATCCTTTTTCATAAAGCTTTTGGGCTATTTGCATAGTTCTTTTAGGTGAGAATCCTAGGCGAGTAGAAGCAGTTTGCTGAAGTGAAGAAGTTGTAAAAGGAGCATTAGGGTTACGATTAGTATCAGTCTCTTTGATATCCTTGATGGTCCAGTTAGAATTCTCTCCTAAAGAAACTATCTCTTTGGTTCTTACTATGTCTTTTGGTATTTCTTCACAGTCAAAAGTTAAAGTATAAGTTTTGGACTCTTCGGTTTTGCCAGTTGTTTTGAATTCTCCAGTTAACTCAAAATATTTTTCAGGTACAAATTCCATTATTTCTTTTTCTCTTTCTACCAAGATACGTAAAGCAGGAGATTGAACTCTACCAGCAGATAGTCCGTATCTTACTTTTTTCCAAATGATATCAGAGAGCTCATAACCAACTAAACGGTCTAGTACACGCCTAGCTTCTTGAGCCTCTTTAAGATTCATGTCTATAGAAGTCGGATTGGCTATAGCTTCTTCTATAGCGTTCTTGGTTATCTCTTGATATCGAATACGCTTCGCATTATCAAGAAGCCCTAGCTCATCTGCTAGATGCCAAGCTATAGCCTCTCCTTCACGGTCGGGGTCAGTTGCTAGAAGAACAGTGTTAGACTTTTTGGCCAAGTCCTTTAATTCTTTGATAACGTTTTTCTTTTTCTCGTCTACAATATAAAAAGGTTTAAAATCATTCTCTATATCTATAGATAGCTTTTTGGTTAATTTTTGCTTATCAGCCTTCTTCATTCTTTTAAGAGAATCTCCTTTTATAATGTTATTTTTCTCATCAAAATAAACATATTCACTCACTGGTAAGTCTCGAACATGACCAACACTAGCGCGAACAGTGTACTCGCCACCCAGGTATTTTTCAATTGTTTTAGCCTTACTAGGAGACTCTACTATTATTAATTTCATAAGATAAAATAGTTAATTTTTGCAAAAAGAATTTTATATAACATAACATATAAAAAACTTTTTGCAAAAACGTTGTTCATTTTACTCTTATTATTTCTCCATAATTGTCTTTGATAAAACCTTTAGATTCCAATTCGGTTAAGGTGATTAAGATATCTATTGAAGATAAGTTTTTACTTTTTAATAATTGATTATCAAGAAGATCATCTTTATGAATTGGAGATTTTAAAATATTTAAAATGGCTTCTTCTTTTTCTGATAGAGGGTGAGTCTGCTTTGTATTATTTGATAAATCTTTATTATTAGAATTGTTTAAATCTTCAAAAATATTTTTGTTATCATTTAGTTTTAACAAGTCAATAATATCTTCCGATGAAGTAACAGGGTAGGCGCCATCTTTAAAAAGTTGAGCCGTACCTCTAGAGTAGGCAGAGAAGATTGATCCAGGTACTATGGCTACATCCTTGTTATACTCAAGAGCTAATCGAGCTGTAATCTGGGTGCCAGACTTTTCCTCAGCTTCTATTACTAATATTAGATCTGATAGGGCAGCCATTAATCTATTGCGAGCTGGAAAAAAGTACATCTGGGATTTTTCTTTTGGTTTGTATTCTGATATTGCAGCCCCGTTTTCTTTTATTATATTTTCAAAAAGGTCTATATTGGTTTTGGGGTATAAAACTTCTTCATCTAGTCCTGACCCAGGAAAGGTTATGGTTGGTATATTGTATCTGATAGCTGCTTTATGAGCCTCGCTATCTATTCCAAGAGCTAAACCAGAAATGATGATTATATTATAATTTTGCAATCCAGAAACTAGATAGTCTACAGCCTGCTTACCATAATTGGTCATTTTGCGGGAACCTATAATACACAATATCTTAGTATTCTTTTTGTTCAAGAGATTATTGTTGCCATAAAAATATAATTGGGATGGTATTTGATTGATTTCATTAAAAGGTGAGAGTAGGGAGTATTTCTGATAGTCTTTTTTATCTATGATTTTGTATTTTGAGTCATTATTTGTCATAGAGTATCTTAGTAGAATTATATCATGTATCAATAAGAAATGGCTGGACGCTTCGCGCCCAGCCATTTCTTTGTCTTCTATTACTTATGGTCCTTCTTTTCTTTTCCGCTAACTGCAGCATAAGCAATTAGGGCCACTACTAGAGCAAATTTTGTATTGTCTGGAGTGGAGTTATTTAAAAGTATAAGAGTAATGAAAGCAGCTGCTATAGCTACACCTATAGCATTACTTCCGCCTCCTTTTTTATCGCTAGACTCTGGTGCTGACATAATTTATGTATATTTACTTAATATGTCAATAATTATACACGTAATAAAAAATTTGTCAAGTGTTAAAAACTTATTATTTTTTTGAAGTAAGCATGATAATATATAATTATATATAGATATAGGTTTAAAATTTAAAAAATATGTCATTTCTTTCCCCAAAACAAATGATCGATCAGATGTATATACAGCCAAATAGCACCATACTTGATATTGGTGCTGGTTCAGGTGCTTACATATATGAAGTTTGTAGAGTTAATGGTAAAGGGGGTAAGGTGGTTGCGGTAGACATAGATGCTGACAAGCTAAAACTGGTCAAAGATACCGCAAGCATCGGCGGATATGATATTGACATTTTAAATGTTGATATAGAATCTGGAATACTTCTACCAGACTATATGGCTGATTATATAGTTATGGCTAACACTTTTTACCAAATAGACAAAAGTAAAAGGCAGACAGTTTTAAAAGATATATCTAGGCTATTAGCACCGATGGGAGAAATGCTTTTTGTTGAGTGGAAAGAAAAATCAGTTCTAGGACCTTCAGAGGAATTGATAGTAGATAGAGTTTTGGTGGAAGAATTATTTAAAGAATGTAATTTAAAAATAAAAAAGGAATTATCAGCGGGTGATTATCATTACGCTTACCTCTTAACAAAATAAAAACTATGTTTAATCAAAATATTAACGTATTCAAAATAGTAACCATAGCAATTAGTGTAATTATTGGTATTGTAGCGATACTTATTTTTAGTGGAAAATTCCCGGGTGTTGGTTATAGTACCACTACCAACAAAAATAATGTAACCATTGAGATGTGGGGCAGCATATCAAAAGAAGCTGTAGATAAAGCTATTATGGCGACTACGCAAGCGACAGGTAAACCAGTACAAATCAATTATACGCAAGTTAATAAAGCTGATCTTACTAACAGATTAACTCAAGCAGATGCTGCTGGGAGAGCCCCAGACCTCATACTCTCCGACTCCGATGTTATGGATATGACGTCAGGATTATTCTATGTTATACCTTATACTTATATGAGTGAGCTTGATTACAATAACATGTATATAGACGCTTCACACATATACACGTATCCTGCAGGCGCTTTAATGTATCCGGTCTTGGCTGATCCTTTGGTTATGTACTATAACAAAAAGACTTTTAGGGAAAATGGCTTAACGTCTACTCCTTCTAATTGGACAGAGTTACCCAAATACCAATCCGTTCTGACGTCTCGTGATGCAGATTCTATACCAGTTAAATCAGCTTTTGGATTAGGGGCCAATAATGTTACCAATCAAAAGGATATTCTGGTTGCTAATCTTATGCAGACGGGGCACAGTGTGGCAAAAATCAACTCTTTCTATGATTCTAATAGTAATCTTACTAATAATTATTATATAGATCTCGGAGTTAACTCTAATTTTGATAATGAGAATATGCAAGGAGATCTGC
>JAUPVO010000030.1 GCA_030916975.1 Patescibacteria group bacterium | reverse complement strand
GTTAAATGGATAGGAAAAAGTATATACGATATTCTGGAGATGACGGTCGAAGAAGCTCTGGAGTTCTTCAAAGACATACCAGCAATTCATGATAGAGTGAAGACTCTTAATGATGTGGGATTAAGTTATCTCAAGCTGGGTCAGAGTGCAACTACGCTTAGTGGTGGAGAGGCACAGCGTGTTAAGATTTCTTCTGAGTTGTATAAACCTCATGTTGAGAAGACTATATATCTTCTGGATGAGCCTAGTATAGGTTTACATTACGACGATATATCAAAACTAATTGAGATACTTAATAAGCTGGTAGACAAAGGTAACACTGTAGTTCTAATAGAACATAACTTAGATATCGTAAAGTCGGCAGATAATATTATAGACATTGGTCCAGAAGGAGGAGTTGGAGGAGGTCAATTAGTTGCTAGCGGAACACCAGAACAAGTTGCTAATAATCCAAAATCCCATACTGCTAAGTACCTCAAGAAAGTTTTAAAAAGATAAACTAAAAACAAAATAAAACTTCAACAATATTGTTGAAGTTTTATTTTACATTATTATTCTCGACAGCAGAGAATCTATATTGTCTATTGTGAGAAGTAAATATTAACAGCAGGAGAGCTAACAGGAGCAGTAGCTTTTGATAGAGTATAGCTATGTTCAGCTGTTTTACTAGAGTTTGCTATTGCGTTATATGTTGATCTGCCATCAGCATATGAGTAAGTATATACAACGCCAAGATCGTAACTAGAGTAGTAACCTGGTGCAGGTCCATCGGTGACATAGTTATACACTACAGAAATAGTGTTATTTGGTTGTGTTAGTTGGTCTAAGCTAAAGTAAGTATCAGAGTTACCAGACCAGTAGAAGCTGGATCCTTGAGAAACTATAGCAGATGAGCCAATATTCTGACCATTTAGATAATAGTTAGCTGTCATATTTGTCTCTCGGGCCATACTATTTGAACATGAGTATCTTAGTCTACTATTAGTGCCACCTAAGTCAATTCTTACATAATTGTAATTAGAAGGTTTTGATATTGTAGACATCTGATTATTGTCGAATGGATAGCAGTTAGTTTCAAGTGTGACATCTGTCATGTAATTTGCAAAACATTTTTTTGTCGCTAAAGATGTACTTAAAGAAGGGCCAGAAAGAGAGCCTGTGTAATCGGTTGAACCAAGATTTCTACTAGCTGATATGTCATAAGCGTAAGCTGTTAATAACACAACAGAACTTCCAATGATTGTAATTATTATAGAAGTGTGTACATGTTGACCTTTTTTGTAGAAGAACACACCATATATTAGTATAAGTATTATTACAATTAAAGCAGCTACAGTTAGGATCATGTTATTATTCGAGCTAGTAACCATAGTTGGTACAAAAGGTATAGTGTTTGAAGCAATTACAGTCGAAGCGTCACTTGAGAGTATCTCTACTTTTAGAGTTTTTACTGTATCAGTTAAATTAGCGATCTCAATGTTATCGCTTTCTATTTTTTGTATTTCCCCGTTAGAAGTATTTATTACTTTTGTTTGTTGAGTTACGATGTTATTATTAGCATCGAGTAGAGTAAATACTATGTTATTAGATTGGGTAGAGGTTGCAGCTCTAGCTTCTGGAAAGTTAGTACTAGAACCAGTCATGTCTAATTTTATTACAATTGAGTCTTTATTTTTATTTTCATAATTAAGTCCTTGAATAGTCGCGGATTCGCCTTGTATTACATAGTGAGCTTGTATCACAGGAGTAACTCTCTTTTCATTTTTGGACAAATAGAAAACGTAATCATAGGCTTGTGGGTTTTGGTCACCCTTAATATCAATTTTTAATGTATTATTTTTAATTGTTATATTCTCCTTTTCAGAAAAGTTTACAGGTTCAGCACCGTAAGATCTATTGGTGGTTGTATAGTTTAATTGATATTGTCCATCAGGAATAGAATTTTTTGTGTCACAAGATAGGTTGAGAGTTTCTGTCTTGGATATATCTGGGCCTTCAAGTAGACCATATTTTTTCTGGCTGTTGTCTCCTTCTATGGACATATAACACTTAGATCCATCTAATGTATTGAATTGAGAGGTTTTATTCTCTGCTATGTTACCGGCGGCTAAGGTTAGAGCTCTGATAACAGGGATTCCAGACTTGTTAACAACTCTTAAACTAACCCAATAATCACCAGATTTGATAAAATCCGGTAAAGTGTAATTAATACCTAAATTATTTTCTCCTGGCATTAATATTTGATTATTCACCAGATACTGATCAATAAATTCAAATTTACCTTCGTTCATTTTTTCTAATACTAATACAAAACCATAATCAAGAGGATTGGATGTTTTATTATCTAATACAACATTACCTTTTATAGAATCTTTTGTGATTTCTATTTTTGATTTTTCTTGTATGTTCACTATTTGTTGATCAAGCATATTCTCCTGGGCATATGCCATATGACCAAGCGCAAATAAACTTACCATTAAAATTGATATTATTTTTTTCATATTTATAATCATTATACAATATATATTATATATCTTGTCTAGTTTTATTTTTAATGCTGTGGAAAATTTTAGAGATAATGTCAAAACAGAAAATAGCTAAAAATAGTTTTGGCAGTATTTATTTTGTTCAATAACAAAATTATATTATAATTTTGTTATGATGTTCATATTTACTGTATTATTAATAGTATTAAAAATATCTTTTGTTTACTATTTATACAATATAAAAGAGGGGCAGAAATTCTCGAGGATTTATAGAACTAGTTTTATATTTGGTCTTTTGTCTTGGTCTTTTTTGTATACTATGCTCCCTCTCGATCAGATTAAGGAGCCTAACAATATTCTAGACTTTTTATTTATCAGTATTGTAATAATAAGTTTGTCTTTGCCTAATGTCTTTTATGCAATAGTAGCTAGTGCTGTTAGTAAGTTAAGATTTATTAATAAGTACATTAAAATATTGATTTTTGCTATATATTTAGCTTTTGCAGAATTTGTAATATCAACAAGTGTGGCACTTATTATGGATAAAAGCTTAATTCCAGATTATGCTTTTACTAATCTAGGACTTGCGCTAGCCCATAGTCCTTTGGCTTACTTTGCTAAATATGGACACGTTTATATTCTTACA
The DNA here is from genome assembly GCA_030916975.1 of Patescibacteria group bacterium. Lineage (GTDB taxonomy): Bacteria > Patescibacteriota > Minisyncoccia > Phycocordibacterales > UBA5272 > JAUPVO01. The sequence continues at coordinate 16,712 of JAUPVO010000030.1, read as the reverse complement.
TTTTTATTAGCAGCTATCTTGGCCTTTATATCAGAATTTAAAAATGAAAATTATAGACACATTTCGTTATTGGTATTATTTATTTTCGCCATAAGCCTTTATAATAATCCTTCTGATTTAGATTATGAAAATTCAAAAGTAAAAGCATTTAATAATCCAGATAAAGTTTTAATCGGAGCTGAAGATTCTAGAATAGTTAATTTTTCTAATTATCAAGAATTAAAAAGTAAATATGATTTGGTTGTAGATGGAGATACAGAAGTTGACGATCTTGGTAATATGTATAATGTTTCTAATATATATGACATGAAGAATGAAAAACAATATGTTGTGTATAAAAGATTCTTGATGCCATTTGGAGAGTTTTTCCCGTCGGGGTTTAGTTTTTTGAAATACATCAATAATGATTTATATCAAAACATTTTAAAGAGGCGTAGTTATGTTAGTGTAGACAAAAATAAGATATTTGAGTTTGATGGTAAAACTTTTGCTATACTTTTGTGTTCAGACGCATGGTCTCCAGTAACCGCATCCAAAATAAAAGATCAGAATCCAGATTATATAATTCTCCAGAGAAGCGAAAGGTTGTTCCATGATAGGTCTTTGTATGAAGCTAATGTATTGATGTGGAAAAGTTTACTTCAGAATTATTTCGATACAACTATTATAGACAAAAGAATATAGATGTAAAGTAAGTTTAAATTTTATTCAATAATTATTTATTCATGTTATAATTCAAAATAAGAATATAGAGAGGTTTTAATTGTTATAATTTAAAAAGTCTTATTTAAATTTTATAAAAATAAAATGTTTCCAAACAGTAATAGTCAAGAGAATAGTATAAGCTTTTCTTCTCCAGAAGAAGAGATACAATATTTGCGTTCTAAAATTAAAGAGAAGGAAGAACTGGTTATTAATATGCCAAGAAGTATTGAAAAAGAGGAGATAGCTAAGAGCACTATTCTAGAGCATAAGGGTCAGAATATTGAGAATGTGGCTGCAAATGCAGACAAACATAATAGTGAAGTTCAGAATGTTATTAAAAATTTAACCCCTAAGAATGACGATAAACAGGTGTTAGAGCTGGCTGACATCATGCTTCAAAAAGGTGTAAGATTCTCTATGGATGTTGTGAGTAGTCTTCGAAGACCAGAACTAGAAGATAATTTCCATAGATTTTTAGTTAATTATTTATTATCGGGCCACATTAATGCTTTAAAAGATATGAGTAAGAAAGAGTGGAAGGCTTTGCATTTGAAGCTTTTTGAGATAACTCCTCCACCATTTGAAGAAGAAAAGGATACGAAATCAGCCATACAAATGATGGAACAACTGTATGCAGCCTTGCAAATGATTGCTAATGACCCAGAGAATAGCAAAGACAATTATTATAGTTTGGAATTGGCTATAGCTAACGGTAGTAATGAAGTAGTTTTTTATATGGCAGTCCCAATGGAAATAGAAAATATTCTAGAGAAGACATTACAAGGGTATTTTCCTGGTATACAAGTTAGAGAAAAAAAGGATGATTACAATATTTTCAATGATAGCGGCTACCAGATGGCAGCCGTAGCCAATCTTCACGATAGTCCAGCTCTCCCGATAAGAACATACAATGATCTGGAGGGAGATCCGATTACTGTTATAATCAACTCTTTTGCTAAGTTGAAAGAAAAGGGTGAAGGAGCTGCTATGCAGATCTTAGTTCGGCCTGTGGGAGACAGATTCAAGAAGAGCTTCATTTCTATTCTGGATAGCATGAACAAAAATGGAGATAACCTCAAGAAGGCATTAGATAGACAGTCAGGGTTTGGAGGGGTGATGATTGATTTGAAAGAAGCTTTTTTTGAGCAGGAAAAAAAAGAGAACTCTAATCGGGGTCATGTAGACGGTGAGCATTTGAAATTAATAGGAGACAAATTAAAAAGTACAATACTCGATACTAATATTAGACTGTTTGCTAGTTCTGAAAGTGTTGAAAGGACAAGATATATTATGAATGATATGAAGGCTAGCTTCAAGCAATATACTGAAAATAATGGTAATTATATTGAATTTAAGGATTATGAGAATACTAAGCTAGTTGAGCATGTTCATGATTTCATTTATCGATTATGGAAGAACGAAGAGAGTCTACCCCTTAATTTAAGTGAGTTAGCAACGTTATACCATGTTCCGATTAATGTAAAAGATTTTGTTCAAGTTAAAGTCTCCAAAATGGTCACGGCTCCAGCGCCACTTGATCTTCCTCACGAAGGAGTTCTGCTAGGGTATAATGAGTTTAGAGATATAAAAATGCCAATTCATATGCTAAGAGAAGACAGAGTTAGACATCTCTATGTAATAGGACAGACTGGTACAGGTAAAACTACAATTCTGAAAAATCTAATCATACAAGATATACAGAATGGAGACGGGTGCTGTTTTATAGACCCTCACGGTTCTGATATAGATGATATATTAGCCAATATACCACCAGAACGTTTAGATGATGTTATTTATTTCGACCCGTCTTATACTAAGAGGCCTATGGGTCTTAATATGCTTGAATATGATCCAGAATTTCCAGAGATGAAAACTTTTGTTATCAATGAGCTTCTTAGCATTTTTAATAAACTCTTCGACATGAAGTCTCAGGGTGGGGCAGGATTTGAAGCTATGTTTCGTAATGCTACACAACTAGTTATGGAGCATCCAGAAAGTGGTAATACGCTTCTTGAGATATCTAGAGTTTTATCTGATAAGGATTTCCGTGATTATAAATTATCTAAGAGCAAGAATCCTCTAATTCATCAATATTGGAAAAATGCTGAATCTACTTCTGGTGAACAAGGTCTATCCAACTGGGTGCCTTATATCAATAGTAAAATAGATCCTTTTTTGACGAACGATATTATGAGGCCAATTATAGCCCAAGAAGAATCAAGTTTTAATATAAGAGAAATTATGGATAAGAAAAAAATATTCTTAGTTAATTTGTCTAAGGGTAAGTTAGGAGAACTTAACTCTTATTTGCTTGGTCTTATTTTGGTTGGTAAATTTGCTCAAGCAGCCCTGTCTCGCGTTAATGTTCCGGTAGAACAGAGGCCAGATTTCTATCTTTATCTTGATGAATTCCAAAACATAACTACGCCAGCCATATCTTCAATACTCTCAGAGGCTCGTAAGTATAGATTATCGCTCAACATAGCTCATCAGTTTCTAGGGCAATTACCAGAAGATATCAAGAGTGCAGTTTTTGGTAATATTGGTTCTATGTGCGTCTATCGTGTTGGGCCAGAAGACGCTCAATTCTTAGAGAAGCAATTTGCTCCAACTTTTACTGCTTCAGATATTATGCGTATATCTAATTTTCATTGTTATATGAAATTACTTAGTAATTCTGTACCACAAAAACCTTTCTCTATGAGTGTATCCAACAATCCAAAAGGAGATATTTCACAAATCAATATGATAAAAGAAGTAAGTTATGAAAAATATGGTAGACCTCGCGAAGAAGTGGAAGATGAAATATTAGAAAAGTATAATTTGTAAGGTTTTATCAAATTTTTGAATATTTGTTGTATAATATTAGCAATATGAAAGATGCAATATTTATGGGTATTAATTTTCAGCAGTTCGCTGATTTGAATTCAATCGGGATTTTTTTATTATTTCTTTTTACAATCAAAATTATAGTTTTATTTAATTTAAAAAAATATAAACATTATTTTAAGCAGATATCATATGATGATTACATGTGGGGAATAATTTTGATACTGATTATATCTATAGTTGGTGCCAATATGTATGCCTACATATGGGGGGACTATCCGTGCGAGCTTTGCTGGTATCAGAGAGTTCTTATTTACCCAATGTTAATATTAGCTGCATCAGAATTGTATTTTAAAACCAGAGTAGCACATAAATTCATCGCAGTTTTATCAGTAATGACATTCTTGCTTGCGTCTTATCATTATTATAATCATTTTATGAAATACGTTCTAGGTAAAGCAGTGATTATGCCGTGTTCACAAGCTTCTGGATTGCCGAACTGTGCTGATGCTATAGTTAGTTATGGGTTTGTAACTATGCCTCTGATGAGTGCTGTTGTAGCTTTTTTCTTAATCACAGTAATGGTTATAATCAATAAAGTTTATGGAAAAAGAATTGATTAAGAAGTTAGATGTTCCCTATCATTCTCAGTTTTTAGAAGTAGAAGACTATTTTTGGAATATTAGAAGTTGTGGAGGAAGCTGTATGAAGATGTGTCTAGATTATTTTTTTGAAAAAGAAAACAAAAGTTTTGAGAAAAGTATTAAAGACATAATGGAGGAAGCAGGAGAGGGAGGTGGATATGATATGCAGAATGGATTCGTGCATGATTTTGCTGTAAAGTATTTTGAGAGTAATAATTTACAAAGCCATAGAGTAGAAATAGACAAAAGTGTCACAAATGAAAAAGAGTTAGAAGATAAAAAGCTAGAAATCTTAGAAGAAGTTTTAGTAAGTCTAGATCAGGATAATCCTGTGATGGTAAGCATAGTCAAACACACTCTTGAACAAAATAAATTCCATATTATTCTTTTGGTTGGGTATAGATATGAATTAGATATGAATTCAAACAGAAGTATTACCAGTATAATCTATCATGAACCAGAGTCAACAGACCTAGTGAAAGGAGCTTATCGAGAGTGTTCATTAGATATATTTCTGGAGAATTGGAGAGGAAAAGCTATTTTTGTGAGCAGATAATCTGTGTTATAATGCTTGTAATATAATACTTTTAACAAATTATGAGAACATACATTAAGGATTTAAATAAAGAAATCGATAAGGAAGTTTTGGTTGAAGCCTGGGTTAAAGTTCGTCGCGATCAAGGTAAGATGATATTCTTAGATCTGCGAGATGTTAGTGGTGTTGTTCAAGCCGTTATACTTCCTTTTCATAAAGAAGCTCTTGAAGTCAGCAACGCTTTGCGAACTGAATGGTGTGTTAGCATAAATGCAAAAGTTAACAAAAGACCAGAAAAGAATATAAAGACAGACGTTCAGAATGGAGATATAGAGTTAGAAGTTTTGAATATTAATGTATTAAATGAATCCAATACTCCACCTTTTGATTTAACTACTGATGGACTAGAAGTTAATGAAGAGGTTAGATTGAAGTATAGGTATTTAGATTTAAGAAGAGAGAGATTAAGTAAAACTTTAAAAAATAGATCTAAGGTTCAGCAGTTCATCCGTAATTATTTGATTGATAACAATAACTTTACAGAAGTCGAGACGCCTCTGTTATCTGCTCCAACTCCAGAGGGTTCTAGATCTTATGTAGTTCCTAGTAGGTTGTGGAAAGATAATTTTTATTCATTGCCACAGTCTCCGCAACAGTATAAACAGCTTCTTATGGTCGGAGGCATAGAAAGATATTTTCAATTTGCTCGTTGTATGCGTGATGAGGATACCAGAGGAGACAGACAGCCTGAATTTACTCAGCTGGACATGGAGTTATCTTTTGTAAGCGAAGAAGATATTATCAATCTTAATGAAGACTTGATAATCAAAACAGTAGAGAAGTTCTACCCAGAGAAAAAAATACAACAGATTCCTTTTCCTAGGATGTCTTACAAGGAGGCTATGGAAAAGTATGGTAATGACAGACCAGATATTAGAGAAGATAAGAATGATTCAGATTTATTAGCTTTTTTGTGGGTAGTTGATTTTCCAATGTTTGAAAAAACCTCAGAAGATAATCTTGATGGTACAGGAGAGTGGACTTTTACTCATAATCCTTTCTCTCGCCCTCGTGATGAATATATGAATGATTTTGTGGAGAAGAAGAATATAGGAAATATTCTCACTACTCAATATGATATAACTTTAAATGGATTTGAGATTGGTGGAGGAAGCCTCAGGAATCATAAAGGCGATATACTCAGGAAAACTTTCGAGATTATGGGATACGATAAAGAGAAAATAGATAGAATGTTCGGGCACATGATAGAGGCTTTGGATTTTGGAGCTCCTCCACATGGCGGTATTGCTTGGGGATTTGATAGATTCATAATGTTGATGGAAAATGAACCAAATATTAGAGAAGTTATACCATTTGCCAAGACTGGCGAGGGGAAAGACCTTATGATGAATGCTCCATCGGGTATAAGCGATAAACAAAAGAAAGAATTAGGGTTAAAATTTGAGGTTAAGGGATAATTTATTGTGTATTGCATTATAGTTTAAGAGGTGTATAATTAGCGTATACTAATTAATATAGTCAAATATATGATAAGAAATTTTTTGTTGAATGCGTTAGCGGTAGGATTAACTTTTTATATCTTACCAGTTGATGTTGTTGGGTCTACTTTAGGACAAAAAACATTGAGTGTGGTTATAATAGCTTTGATATTAGCTGGATTAAATCTGTTAGTTAAGCCAATATTATATTTTATTTCCATTCCAATCAATATTATTACTTTAGGTTTGTTCAGTTTGGTTATTAATGCAGCCATAATTAAACTAGCTGACATGATATCTGCTAGTTTTACTATAACTGGCTGGTGGACATACATATTGTTTGCATTGGTGCTTTCTATTATGAATATGGCTTTGTCTATGTTTGAAGACAAAGAAGACTAATTTTGTAAAAATAGTTTAAATAATAAAAACCCCAGTTAAGATTAACCGGGGTTTTTATTGTCTGTATTCTATATGATATAATTGTTTAAATATGGAAAACGAAAAAAAGAATTACAATGAATTATCTCTGGATATGCACAGAGAATTAGGAGGTAAATTAGAGATAAAAAGTAAAGTCAGGCTAGAGAACAAAGAAGATTTATCCAAAGCTTACACTCCTGGAGTTGCTGGGGTCTGCTTAGCTATCTCAGAAGATAAAAGCCTAGACAAGGTATATACGATTAAGAAAAATACTATAGCTGTAGTCAGTGATGGCTCTGCTATACTTGGTCTTGGTAATCTTGGAGCTAGTGCTGCTATCCCGGTTATGGAAGGAAAGGCTGCAATACTAAAAGAGTTTGCGGGTGTAGACGCTTTTCCTATTTGCATAGATTCTCAAGATACAGAAGAAATAATCAAGACAATCAAAAATATTGCCCCAGTATTTGGAGGTATAAATCTCGAAGATATATCTTCTCCAAAATGTTTCGAGATAGAGGAGAGGCTCAGAAATGAATTATCTATCCCAGTTATGCATGATGATCAATGGGGTGCTGCAACTGTTACTCTTACCGCCCTGATTAATTCGCTTTTACTAGCAGAGAAAAACAAAGAAGATGTAAAGGTGGTCCTCTCTGGAGTTGGAGCAGCTGGTGTTGCGACAGGCAGAATGTTGCTGGCTTATGGTATTAAGAACTTAATTCTAGTAGATAGTAAAGGAGTTATCAATAATAAGAGAAAAGAGAATAATGAGTTGAATAAGGAGAAAATTGAATTATTAGATAAATCCAATATTCAAGATCTGACAGGAGAATTAAAAGATGCTATTGTAGGAGCTGATGTTTTTATAGGATTATCTAAGCCTGACGTTTTGACAAAAGATATGGTAAGAAGTATGAATCAAAAACCTATAATATTTGCTTTAGCTAATCCTAATCCAGAGATATCTCCAGCTGAGGCCAAAGAAGCAGGAGCTTTTATAATAGGAACTGGTAGAAGTGATTATCCAAACCAAATCAATAATTCTCTTGTTTTCCCTGGATTCTGGAAAGGAATGTTACAATCTCAGAACAATGGGACTTATAAAAAGATAGATATAGATACGTTTATTAGAATATCTGATAATTTAGCTAAAAATACTAAAGACTTAAGTGTTGATAATATTTTACCAAGCATGTTTGATAAAGATGTTGTCAAAATAGTTGAAGATTCTGTGGTTTAAACCCTTTTTAAACCTTCTTTTGGACATTTTGTCACACTTTCAATTTTCTTTGGTTAGGATAATAAGATATTCCATCCAAAAGTTATGAGTAAAAAAGTTAGATCAACGATTAATTATACTAGTGTAGCATTATTCATATTTTTGGGTTTGCTTGGTATTATATTACCAATTCTACCTGGACTTGTTTTTATTCTGATAGCTCTTGTGATTCTTTCTTGTGAAGTGCCAGCAGTTGACGAATGGCTTGAGAAACATATAATCAGATTCCCCAAATATGAACCACATTTTAGAACAGTCAAAGTCAGGGTTCAGAAGTATTTTTAGTTTTATTTGTAATAATAAAATATTTATTATATTATTATAAATATAATAATCAATACATTAAAATTATGTTAAAAGTAGGAGATAAGGCACCAGATTTTGAACTCGCAGATCAGGACGGAGTGGTCCATCACTTAAAAGATTACAAAGGCAAAAAAGTAGTATTGTATTTTTACCCTAAAGATAATACTCCAGGATGTACTGTGGAAGCTTGTAATTTTCGGGATAATATAAAAAGTTTTGATAGGCTAGGAGCTGTTATTTTTGGGGTGAGTAAAGATAGTATAAAAAGCCATAAAAAGTTTGAAACTAATCAATCTTTGAATTTTAAGATTTTGTCAGATGAATCTACTGAGATGATACAAAATTATTCTGTTTGGAGACAGAAAAAGTTTATGGGAAGAGAGTATATGGGCATAGAAAGAACGTCTTATCTTATAGATGAGAATGGTAAAATAGAAAAAATATACGAAAAAGTTAAACCAAAAGAGCACACCCAAGAAGTTCTCCTTGATTTGAAAAAAAATGTAGAGAATGGTATAATTTTGTTCCAACATCTTTGAAATTAAGGGTATAGTATGACTGGACACAAGAATATGAAGCCCGGCATTAGAACTGAATGCAATGGGTGTTCACGTCAAAAAATCGAAATGAGTCATCAAGGAAGTAAAACAGTCAAGAACGCAGTAGGCTGCTTAAGTCGTGTTAAATTAGGAGAATTACATTTTTGTTTGGGAAAGCCTAAGTGCTATTCAAGAAAGTAAAAATAATTTGTTTTGTTTCTATAAGCGCACCAAAGGTGCGCTTATTTTATTTTGCATTTTATAATAACCCTACAATCTTTTTTATTTCGGGCATTCTCTTTTGCGCTGTTGTTCTAGCACGATCAGAACCTTCCTTTAATATTTTCTCCAAAACTTCAGGACGCTCTAATAATTCATTATACTTTTTCATTTTGTCTTCTCGCCAGTTTAATATTGTTGTTAACAAATCCTCTTTGGCTTCTTTATAAGAGTAGCCTCCCGCTATGAATTTTTCTCGCAATATAAAGTCTTCCTCTTTATTTAGAAAGTGTTTGTGTATATTGTAGACATTATTAGTATCAGGATCTTTTTTGTCTTCTGGGGTAGCGCTATCTGTAACTATACTCATGATTCTTTTTTTCAGTTTGGTTTGATCGGCAAAAATCTCAAGGTGATTATCATAGCTTTTACTCATTTTCCTTCCGTCTACTCCGGGTATTATTGCTACATCTTTTATGATGTATTCTTTGGGTAATTTAAAATATTCTACTTCATAACTTTTATTGAAGTATCCAGCCATATCTCTAGCATATTCTATATGTTGTTTTTGATCTTGTCCAACTGGAACTACCTCAGCATCATATATCAAGATGTCGGCAGCCATAAGTATGGGGTAATTAAAAAGCCCCACATTAACTTCTTTGTCTTTTGCTATTGCATCTTTGTAAGCATGAGACCTCTTCATGTAAGACTCTGTCACTAGATTAGATAATATTATAGTAAGTTCTGCATGTTCTATTACATCAGATTGTTTGAAGATATTTTTAGGGTTGAGCCCTAGAGCGATATAAGCTGCTGTTGCTTTAAGAGTATTTTCTCTTAGTTTGGAAGCATCTTCTTTGTTGTGGAGCGATGTTAGGGCATGATAGTCCGCTAACATAACATAACTTTCATAATCAGAATTATTAGACAGCTCTATATTTTGTCTTAATGCTCCAAAATAATTAGCAAAATGGAAGTCTCCCGTAGGTTTTATGCCAGAAAGTAATATTTTTTTCATAATTATATATCTGTATTATTTTTATTATAGCATGAAGTTATTTAAAAAATAGATAAGGGTTTTGTGTAAAAGTTTTAAAGGTTTAGATAAATGGTGATATAATTATTTTAAGATAGTTAAAAGAAAAAGAGAACTATAATAAAACAGTTATCCCAAATATGCAGTCAATTAAAATAGAAGTTTTAGAGAATAAAACCACAGTATCTTATGTTGATAATGGTAACAAAATATTTTCTTATGATTCTCCAGTTGGTGATGATTATTGTCATGATAGAAAGTACAGCAAACATGCATCAACAGATTGGTTCTCTTATATAGAGTGGTGTTTACTCAGCATATCCTATGTTGATAGAATACCAGACAGATTTTATCTTTTTGTAAACAACAATGCGATTTGGTACAGTAGCATTTTAAACATGCAAAGTTATGCACAGTTCTATATTAAAAACCTTTCAGGTAGCAATAAGCCACATGTTATAATCGAAAGTAGTAATAGGACAAAAAAAGATGAAAGATATCAGAAGACCATCTCGCAATTTAAGATATAATCAAAGTAGTCGTACAGCACCTACTATAAGATCCTCAGAGGATCGCGGTTCCTCTGATAGAGTTAGAATTGTCAGGCCAGTAGGTATGGGTATCACCAAACCAGTCAGGAGCCAGCAGAGAGAGAGGCCACATCTTGCAGAAGTTAGACATAAAGTTGAAGAGTATGAGACCAATACTTATGACGAAAAAGTAGAAGGTGAGACGGAGGAAAGAATAGATGATGGATTGCAAGAGCATAATCTTTCACGCACTAGAAGAAGAGATCCAGCTAATTATTATTCTTCAGCGAGAGACAGAATTTTAAATGAAATAGATGATAATAAGCAGTCAGTATTCAGAAGACATTCTAAGTTATTTTATTTATTGGGTATTTTTGTTTTAGGATTCTTGTTGTGGACTTTTGTTTTTAACTCGGCCACTATCACTGTAACGCCAAAAGAAGAAGACAAAAAAGTAAGTAGCGACTATGTTATATCTAGTTCAGAGAAAAATAAGAAAATATTTGAAGTATTAAGTTTTGACGGAACTTCTGAAATGGAAATAGCTAGAAATGCAAAACAGAAAGTTGTATCTAAAGCTAGTGGAGAGCTAACTATTTTTAATAATTTTGATACTAATTCACAGAAGCTAATTAAAAATACTCGTTTTGAAAGTAAAGGAGGAAAAGTTTTTAGAATAACAGAAACAATAACTGTTCCAGGTAAGGTTGGAGACATTCCTGGTAAAGTAGTGGCCAAAGTCACAGCTGACAGTGTGGGAGAGACTTATAATGTTGAAGCTGGCAAATGGACTATACCAGGATTTAAAGGATCTTCTCGTTACGATGGCTTCTATGCTGAGTCTTACGTTGCTATGGCGGGAGGGTCTGATTCAGATAAAATGATTATAGCTAAAGTTGACCTAGATAATGCTATTAGTCAATTAACCGCTGAGTCCAAAGATATAATAAAAAATAGTGTAGATGAAAATGTTAAGCCAGATTATTATTTTGTTAGAGACGATATTGTGTATGATGTAAAAAATAATCTAGTTGATTTTGAGTCCGGTAAAGATGACAAGTTCAGAGTGTTTGTTAATGCTAAGATTGTATCTGTGAATAAAGATAATTTGGCTGATTATTTGCTCCAAAAAGAAAATCCGAGTTACGATGGAAAAGGAGTTTCTATTAAAGACTTTGACAGCTTAAAAGTCAAATACGATTTGAATAAGAATAAGGGGATAGACCTTGTGAACGCTACTTCTGTGGATCTGACTATTGAGGGATTGGCGACCTTCGTATACAAAGTTGATGCTACCAGCCTTAAAATGGACTTAGTAAACAAAAAGAATTCAGATGATATGTTTAATGCAACACTCTCAAAATACTCTAGTGTGGCTAGTGCTAAGTCTAAAATCTCTCCTTTTTGGGTCAGTACTTACCCATCATCTGTTAACAAAATTAAGGTTGAAGTTATAAAGTAACTCAACAATAATTTGTTTATAATAGAAAAATAGTGTAAAATATTTTACTATATATATTTATTTATGAATAACAAAAGAAATAGTAGAATAATAAAAAAGAATAGAAGGGATTTTAGAAACGACTCCAAAGATAACAAAAAAGAAGATGAATATGCTGAGAAGATACTCGGACAAGTAATCGACGCTCTTCCCAATACTCATTTTAGAGTTAAAACAGAAAAAGGTGACATGATAGCTTATCTTGGAGGCAAGATGAGAGTTCATAAAATCAGGATTTTGGTGGGAGATAGAGTGGAATTGCTACTAGATGAATACGGCGGTAAAGCCAGAGTGACTAGAAGATTTTAAAACCTCATCCCTTTCTTTATTATAATTTGCGTTTTGTTATAAAATATAGTATAATATTCGGACTTACATGAAAGTTAGATCATCAATTAAAAAAATTTGTCCAAATTGCCAAATGGTGCGCCGTAGAGGAGCACTTCGTGTTATTTGCAAAAATCCAAAATGTAAGCAAGTTCAAGGTTAATTTGTTTGTTTTTCAACTTTCAAAATAACTATTAATTAAATTTATTAAAATTATGCGTATTGCAGGTATTACATTGCCCGAAAATAAAAGAATGGATATAGCTCTTACAGCTGTATACGGCATCGGAAGGCCAGCTGCCAAGAGGATACTTGAGGTTGCTGGAGTAGATGCAGCACTTCGCACACCTGATCTTACTCCAGAAATGGAAGCTAAGATTAAAACAGAAATTGATAAAATCAAAATCGAAGGTGATCTTTCTCGCGAAATTGATCAAAACATCAAACGTTTGAAAGATATTAAATCCTATAGAGGTGTAAGACATATTAGACATTTACCTACTAGAGGGCAGAGAACCAAAACCAATAGTCGCACCATACGTGGTAATGTACGTCGTACTATGGGTTCTGGTCGTAGAAAAGCTGAGAAAACCTAGGATTTTATAGACTAGGATATATTCAAAAAATTATTAATCAATTATGGGAAAAAGAAAAGTAACAAAAAGAAATAGTTCAGGGTTAGATTCTTCTTTAAAAGCTAGATCTCTTTCTAAGGGTCTAAGAAAAAAAGTTACAGAAGGATTATTATATGTTGAATCAACATATAATAATACAAAAGTAAACTTAACAGATACAAAAGGAGATACATTGGCTTGGTCAAGTTCCGGAGCTCTTGGTTTTAAGGGTGCCAAAAAAGGTACTCCTTATGCTGCGGGCAAAATAGGTGAGCTTCTTGGAGAAAAAGCTGCTCAAGCTGGAATAAAAGAGGTTCGTGCTATTGTTAAAGGTGCTGGTTCTGGTCGCGAATCTGCGATTAGATCTTTTGCGGCTTTTGGTATAGACATACTTTCTATTGAAGACAGAACGCCAGTTCCACATAATGGTCCGAAGCCAAGGAAACCACGTCATATATAATATTTATAGTATTTTATGTTAGAATCTAAATGTAAAAAATGTAGAAGGGCTGGAGAGAAACTTTACCTAAAAGGTGATAAGTGTTTTACTCCAAAATGTCCATTTATAGAGCGTCCATATGCTCCAGGTATGCTTGACTCTCAGAAGAAGCACAGATCCCCTGTGTCTGAATATGGTCAACAACTTAAAGAAAAACAAAAAATTAGAAATGTATACGGTGTATCAGAAAAACAATTCTCTAATTATATAGCAAATTTGAACTTGCTTGCTAACAAACACAAAGTAACTGGTCAATTAGCTTTGATCATTTCGCTTGAATCTCGTCTTGATAACGTTGTATACAAAATGGGACTCGCAACCTCTAGATCTTTGGCTCGCCAGATAGTATCTCACGGTCACATAACTGTTAACGGTAAAAAGTTAGATGTGCCATCTTATTCTGTTAAAAATGGAGACGTGATCGCTGTTAGAGAAGGATCTAAAAATTCTAAACTTTTCACCATGATTACAGATAAATTGAAAGATGTTAAAAATCCTTCTTGGATGACTTTCGATTCTTCTAATTTGTCAGCTGTTATAACTGACACTCCAAATGACACAGATCAAAAATTTGATCTAAATAAAGTTTTGGAATTCTACTCAAGATAATTCGATTTTTAGAATTATTTTAGAATTAGAATTTGTTGTATAAAATTAAAACAATCTTGCAAAAAGTTTAAAAATGTTTTATTATATACAGGTTATAAAGTTTTAAATTATTAAGCCATAACTCTCGCTAACATATGTCTTCATATCACAATATATCTCTTCCAAGTAAACCAAAAATAGTAAAAGAAGAAAATACTCACGGTATTTTTGAAATTGACGGTTTGTATCCAGGATACGGCCACACTTTAGGTAATTCTCTCCGTAGAGTGATACTTTCATCTATACCAGGAGTTGCTGCTACTTCTATCAAAATTGAAGGAATAGAGCATGAATTTTCTGCTATTAAAGGAGTGAAAGAAGATGTTATTGCTATTATTTTAAATCTTAAAAAAGTAAAATTTGCAATTCACGATGATGAGCCAGTGACAGTCAGTCTTTCTGTTAAAGGACCAAAAGTTGTTACAGCTGCAGATTTGTCTGTACCTACTCAAGCTACATTAACTAATCAAGATCAATACCTTTTTGAAATAACAGATAAAGCATCAGTTGATCTTGAATTTGTAATAGAAAAGGGTCTAGGATTCGTACCTCGCGAAATGATAGCTAAGAACAAAGCTGAGATAGGAACAATCCTTTTGGATGCTGCGTTTACGCCAATCAGAAGAGTTAGTTATGAGGTTGAAAATATGCGTGTAGGAGACAGAACAGATCATAACAGACTTAGAATCAATATAGAGACTGATGGATCAGTATCAGCTAAAGAAGCTTTTGAGTCTTCTATCAAGACTATGATTAACCAGCTTCAGTCAGTTGTCGGCTTCAAAGAGTTTTCTGTTGATATTGAAGAAGATAAGAGTGAAGATACTTCGTCTACAGAAGAAGTCTCTGGAGAAGAGTCAGAAGATGATAAAGATGTAAACAAAACCAAAATAGAAGACCTAGGACTTTCAACTAGAACAGTTAACACATTGCTAGCTGGCGGAATTAAAACATTAGGAGGTATCACAAAAAGATCAGAAGAATCTCTTAATGAAATAGAAGGTATGGGAGCAAAAGGTATAGAAGAAATCAAAGAAGTTTTAGCTTCACATGGTTTATCTTTGAAATAATTTTAAAATAATAAAGCCAATTTTGCAAAACAAAAACTAAGTATAATATACTTAGTTTTTGTTTTGCAAAATTTAAAATTTGTGTTATAATTAACCCACTTGAATTGTGCTGCTGTAGCTGGTGACACATTTTACAAAATTTAGAAAATAAAATCTATATTACGTTGTATTTTCTGATTTTAAAACTTAAGAGGTTTAAGGAGTGATACTAGAATATTAGTTTTGAATATATTGTAATTATCTGAAGAAAGTTTCTATATAAAGATAATAAAAATATATTTATAAAATATTTGAGGTATATTATTAGTAGAATTTATATTAAAATGAAACATCATAAATCTGTAAGAAAATTTGGGAGAGAGAAGAATCAGCGCAACGCTTTTATTAAAGGCTTAGTGTCTGCTCTTATTTTAAATGGCAGAATCGAAACGACTCTAGCTAGAGCTAAAGAAATACGCCCTCATGTAGAGAGGATTGTAACTTATGGTAAGGCTAATACTTTATCTTCAAGAAGACAAGCTTTAGCTAAGCTTTATAATCATCAAGCGGAAGTTAATAAAATATTTAACGAATATGCTCCAAAATATAAGGATACGAACGGTGGTTATACTAGAATTATTAAACTTAACCCTAGACTCTCAGATGCTGCTGAGATGGCTATTATTGAATTTGTATAACTTTTAAATATATGCAAAAGATGATTGATACAAAAAAATATACAGTAGATGCTTCAGGTAATTCTCTTGGGAGAATAGCTAGTGAAGTAGCATCACTTCTAAACGGTAAGAATACAATAGATTTTGTTAAGAATAAAGTTGTACCTATTACTGTGGAAGTTGTTAATGCGTCTAAAATGAAAGTTACTGGTAACAAAATGAACGAAGTGGTGCATAAGAATTTTTCTGGTTACCCAGGAGGGCTTAAACAAACTCCACTTATCAGAGTGATAGAAAAAAAAGGTTACGCTGAATTACTTAGACATTCTGTTCGCGGAATGCTTCCTAAGAACAAATTACAAGATGAGAAAATGAAGAATTTAATAATTTCTGAATAATCTAACTAAAGAATAATTTTTGAAAAAATATGTCAAAATATATAGAATCAATAGGAAGAAGAAAGACTTCAACAGCTAGAGTTAGAATTACAGAAGCTGACAAAAATTCTTTCTTAATAAATGGAAAAGAAGTTAATGAATATTTTCCAACTAAAGAAATGCAAACTGTTGCTCGTGAGGCTTTAGATAAGTCTGGATTAGAGCAAGGTTTTATCGTTACTGTAGTTGTTAATGGATCAGGTATCCACTCTCAAGCTGAAGCCGTTCGTCACGGATTGGCTAGAGCATTAGTAGAAAGAGACAATGAGATGAGAAAAACTCTAAAACAGATAGGTTTTCTTAAAAGAGACCCTAGAAGTAAAGAGAGAAAGAAATTCGGTCTTAAAAAAGCTCGTAAAGCTCCAACTTGGTCAAAACGTTAATCGATTGTAAAATCATAATAATAAAAATAT
>JAUPVO010000029.1 GCA_030916975.1 Patescibacteria group bacterium | reverse complement strand
TACGTATTTGCTGATAGAGAAAGAAAAGACAAAAGAATTAAAAGAGCAATATTATCAGTAGTAGCAGTCATATTTATTTCTCTTGGAATTATATTTGCTTTCAAAGACTATTCTTTTGTGAAGAACAATGTTGCCTTTAACCGTATCGCAACCATAAAGCTTACCAATATAGCTTTGCATCCTATTGATAGCTACAGAATGGTTGCTAATGAAAATAATAATTATCAGGCCTTGGTAGATTATTTTGGTGAAGCTACTATAGTGTCTCGTTTCTTAAATATTAAGATTAGTATTGAAGGAGTAAGTAAAGATTTTAAAACATTCTTACTCGGATACGGACAAGAAAGTTATCCAAAAGTATTCGCTGAGAATTATGATGCTCGTATGTACGCTCAAGAAACTTGGTTCGACCGTGCCCACAATGTGTTTATGGATTGGTTGGTGGCAGGAGGTATAATTGGACTAATTGCATATCTTTCACTTTACTTTACTTCTATATACATGCTTTGGTTTGCTAAAGGCCATAAGAATATAGAACTTTCTGAGAGAACATTATTAACAGGTGCTATGATAGCTTATTTCATACATAACATATTTGTGTTTGATAATCTTATATCTTATATAATATTTGTTACTTTACTCGCTTATATAGCTAGTAGAACTAGAGATACAGAGTTGCATATAAAAAGCGAAAACAATGAAAACAAAAAACATAATAAGTTAGCCCTTTCTTCTGTAGCTGGATTATCAGCCGCAGTTTCTCTAATAGCATTTGTATTCTTAGTTTGGAAACCGCTCACTGCAAACCTTGAGTTACTCGGCGCTCTTAGAGTCTTTCCTACTAGTTACGAGAATATAGCCACCACAACTGAAAGTTCCTATAACAAGTTCATGTTAGCTTTGAATAAAAATACTTTTGGTAACAGAGAAGTAGAAGAACAGATGATACAAAAAGCTTTAATTCTCGGACAGATTGATTACAAGAATATGAAAGAAGAGGATGTGGATCACTTTAAAACAGTTGTGAATAATTTTATCAATACTTCTGAAGTGAATATGATAAATGGTGTTAATCAATACAAAACAGCTAGAGGATTATCTCTACTTGGTTCATATTTCTTGCAAAAAGGTGATGCTAAGTCTTCTTTAGAGTATCTAAGTCAAGCTAACAATATTAATCAGACTAAACAGCCTATAGCATTTGAGTATGTGCAAGCCTTAATATTTAATAATCAGTTGAGTGAAGCTTTGGTGGTGGCTCAGAAAGCATACAATGCAGATACTAGTTATGAGCAAGCTGGGGCGATAGTTGATTCATTAGAAAAAGAAATCGCATCATCAACCAATAAAGTAGAATAACATAGAATTATTACAAGTCTAGTTTGACTTTAAAAATGTATATTTGTTATAATGGTTACAGTAAGAAGGTAATCATTATCTCTCTTACAATCAATAACAAATGTCCTCACAAACCCCGTGCTTGCACGGGGTTTGTGTTTGTGATATAAATAATATATATTATTTCTATGTCTAAAAATTATTATGAGGTTTTAGGTGTTGATAAAAAAGCCGACAAAGATACAATTAAAAAAGCCTTCTACAAATTAGCCAACAAATACCATCCAGACAAAGGCGGGGATGAAACAAAATTTAAAGAAGTTAACGAAGCTTATCAAGTTCTTTCTGATGAAAAGAAAAGAAAAGAATATGATATTTATGGAGAAACTTTTACTGGCGGTCCTAGACCTGGCGGTAATTCTGCTGGAGGATTTGGTGGCTTTGGAGGATTTGGACAAGCTCAAGATTTTGGCAATATTAATATAGATTTTGATGATCTCGGAGATATTTTTGGAGATATTTTTGGTGGTTTTGGAGGATTTGGCGGAACACGAGAGAAGAGAGGTAGAGATATTTCGATGGATATAGAGATTAATTTTAAAGAAAGCATATTTGGTACAGAGCGTAATGTAGTAATTAACAAAACGTCAAAATGCTCCACTTGTCACGGTTCTGGAGGTAAAGAGTCCTCAGGCAAAGTTACTTGCAGTAAATGTAATGGTAATGGGCGTATATACGAAACCAAAAAAACTTTTATGGGGTCAGTTCAGACCGTTAGAAACTGTGATGAATGTGATGGAGTTGGACAAGTTTACAAAGAGAAGTGTTCTG
Source organism: Patescibacteria group bacterium (assembly GCA_030916975.1). Taxonomy (GTDB): domain Bacteria; phylum Patescibacteriota; class Minisyncoccia; order Phycocordibacterales; family UBA5272; genus JAUPVO01. Next base: position 13,813 of record JAUPVO010000029.1, on the reverse strand, counting down.
ATTGTAAGGGTGCTGGAGTAAGATCTGGTAGGACAGAGATTAATATAGCAATACCAGCTGGTATCAATGATGGGGAAATGATTAAGATAACAGAACAGGGTGAAGCTGTCAAAGGTGGTGTTAGTGGAGATATGTTCGTTAAGATTAGAGTGGCCAAAGATAAAGTTTGGTCAAGGGCTGGGAATGATCTTGTGGCTGAGCATAAGATTAAGTTAACAGATGCACTTTTAGGATTTGATCATACTATAGAAGGGCTTGATGGCGCAATAGATATCAATATGAAAGAAGGCGTAACTATAGGAGAGATAGTTAGAGTTAGTGGTAGAGGTGTACCTTATCAGAGAAAAAGAGGAGATGTCTTGATAAAACTTATTATTGAGCTTCCAAAGAAATTATCAAAACAATCTAAGAAATTAATTGAAGAGTTAAAGACCGAAGGATTATAATATTAAATAGTAAAACATGGAAAAAAAACAGAAAAAGAGTGGTTTTATAGAATTTTTAAAAAATTGGTGGCTTAGCATTATTCTTTTAATGCTTTTCATTAGTTACCCATATCTTGTTGGCGATAAAAAAGATTCTAATCAGATCTCAGTATCAGAAGTAGCTCAACTTTTGAATCAAGGTAAAGTTGATGAGATAAAAATCAAAGGTCAGAATCTTAGTATAATATCAGGCACAACAACCTACAAATCTCAAAAAGAGCCTGAAGCTAATACTGTAGATACTCTTAAGAATCTCGGGGCAAGCTCTACTATTTTGTCTAACACTAAGATAACAATAGAAGATGAATCAGGGCTTAAGTATTTGCTTAATTATGCTGGACTTATTCTTCCAATTATCTTTTTTGGTTTTATGATATGGATGTTACTTAGAGGAGTTAAGAATGCTAATGTCGGCGCTATATCGTTTGGTAATACTAGAGCCAAAAAGATAATGCCAGATGACAAGAATCAAAGAGTGACTTTCGATGATGTTGCGGGTGCAAAAGTAGCAAAACAAGAATTAAAAGAAATAGTAGAGTTTTTGAAATCACCTCAGAAGTTTATAGATATAGGGGCTGTTATTCCTAAAGGTGTTCTTCTTACGGGCGCTCCAGGTACAGGTAAGACCTTGCTGGCTAGAGCGGTAGCCGGAGAAGCTGGAGTTCCATTTTTCCATCTCTCAGGTTCGGAGTTCATTGAAATGTTTGTGGGAGTGGGAGCTTCGCGTGTCAGAGACCTTTTTAATGAAGCTAAGAAATCTGCCCCAGCGATTATATTTATTGATGAGATTGATAGTATTGGAAGAAGTAGAGGTATAGGCACTGGTGGAGGTAATGACGAAAGAGAGCAAACTCTTAATCAGATCTTGGTAGAAATGGACGGCTTCGAGCCAACTCAAAAAGTTATAGTTATGGCTGCCACTAATCGTTCAGATGTTTTAGATCAGGCTCTACTTAGACCAGGGAGATTCGATAGAAGAATAGTTATAGATCTTCCGGACAGGAATGAGAGAAAAGATATTTTAGAAGTACATTCCAAAAATAAAAAGATAGGAGTGGATGTTGATAGAGAAATTATAGCAACCCGTACTCCGGGATTCTCTGGGGCTGAATTACAATCTCTTATGAATGAGTCTGCTATATTAGCAGCTCAGGAAGGAAGAAAGGAGGTATCACAGTGGGATATAATAAGAAGTATTGAAAAAGTAATGCTTGGTCCAGAACGTAAGAATCATCTTATGGGAGAAGAGGAAAAGAGACTAGTAGCTTATCATGAGGCTGGACATGCATTGGTGGCTGCAGTTCTTCCTAACGCTGATCCTGTTCATAAAATATCAATTATCAGTAGAGGTAATGCCGGAGGGTATACTTTGAAGCTGCCCACAGACGAGAGAAGACTAACTAATAAGAAAGTTTTTATGGATGATATAGCCATGACTTTCGGTGGTTATGCTGCAGAGGAGCTTGTGTCCGGGACAACTTCAACTGGTCCAAGCTCTGACATTGAACAAGCTACTGCTATGGCCAGAGCGATGGTTACTCGCTATGGAATGAGTGATACAGTTGGGCCAATCTCTATCGAATCAGATAAGAATTCTATACTTTATGGTAGAAGTGGAGGTGATAAAGTTTATAGTAATGAATTCTCTAAAATGGTTGATGAAGAGATAAAAAGAATAGTCGAAGAAGGAAGGGATAGGGCTAGAAAAATAGTAAATGAATATAGAAAAGTTCTTGATAATATCGCTAATGAACTTATAGAAAAAGAGAATTTAGAAAGAGAAGATTTTGAAAATATTTTGAAAGCCAACGGTATAGAACCTAAAAAGTAGTAGTATAATTCTGCGTATTTAATCTTTGCATTTTTAAAGTTTGTGATACAATTACATTATGGACTCAATATTAAAAATGGATGTATTCTTTTTTGTGACTACTGCAGCGGTAGCTCTTATTACTATTTTGATTGCGGTTATTTTAGTTTATATAATAGTTATATTGAATAGAGTAAAGAGTTTAACAGAGAAAGTAGACAAACAATTAGAAGAAGTCAAAGATGATATAGTGGCATTTCGGGATAGTTTGTATAAAAGTCCAATATTGGCGGCAGCGTTAAAGTTTTTCTTTAATAAAAAGAAATCCACCAATAAAAGAAAAAACAATTTATAACTTATACATACAATAATATATGTCAAATATAAAAAACAATAATAAAGATAAAGCAGGAGTGGCAGTAGCTGTAGGAGCAGGAGTTGCTGCTATAGGAGCTATCGGGTATTTGCTTTTTGGCCCAAATGGTAAAAAGAATCAGAAAGCAGTTAAAAGCTGGACACTTAAAATGAAAGCTGATGTAATAGAAAAGTTAGAAGATTTAGACGAGGTTACGTCTGCGGCTTATGATAATATAGTAGACGAAATAGAATCTAAATATAAGAAGATTAGAAATATAGACGAGAAAGATTTACAGGCTGAGATAGCTGTATTAAAAAAGAATTGGAATCAGATAGTTAAAAATAGTAAAACCAAAAAAACTCAAGTTAAAAAGACAGTAAAAAAGGCAGCCAATAATATTGAAACTGAAGTTAAAAATGCATCAGTAAAAGTTAAGAAAGCTGCCAAAAAAGTAGCTAAAAAAGTAGAAGAAAACCTCTAATATATTTTGATTTTACTGGAAAATGTGTTATTATATGACAACTGTTTAATTAGTTATTCGACTTATTAAATGGTACGGTCCCATCGTCTAACGGTTAGGACAGCGCCCTTTCACGGCACAAATGGGGGTTCGATTCCCCCTGGGATCACAAATAGCAACAAAGAGGTTTTCAAAGCACTCAAACCTTTTCTTACACCTATATCTCAAGGCGGTTATAATAACCAGCTTCTTAAGCTTCTTTAGAGTGTTTTCTACAGTTGGTATAAGCATGAGATGCGAAATGCTTATCTTTGATACTTTTATCCAAATACAACCAGTGAGGTAGCATCGTGTGTTTAGTTTTTATGGGGTACCATAAAGTTCCGTCAGCATAAAAGAAGATTATTGTTTTCTTTCTCATTATTTTTTACTGGTAGCCCCATTCTTCTTGAGGTAATTCGTCAGTAACATGTATTCAAGGAAGTTTTTGAGAGGTTCAAATATGTTTTTGCAACTTAAAATTATCTGCATTATCAAAAATCCCAACAGGGAGAAATATCTTTTCCGCTTTATTTATCAGTTCAACGTTTAAGTAGTAATCCTTTCCATTTTTATACGATATATAATCATTAGAAAACTTCTTCGCTAATTCAACTTTTAGGTCACTATATTTCTTAACTTCCTTTGGGTGAACTCTTAAATAATCTCTCTTATTAAGAAACTCTGCTATACGAGTATGCCCAATAGGAAAAATATGGATATTTCCAGTCTTTCACCATCAATTTCTTTGCACAAAAAAAGTGAGTTCGGGGAAAGATAATTTTCCTTATATAAACAGCCTAATCCTTCCATTTTCTCAGTCTCCTTTCTTAATTCAGTTACATTTTCAATGATTATTAAAACATCAATAATTGGTTTTGATTTCATCCCAACAATGGAAGACTTCCTACGTGCTCAATATGTAGAGTCTTGTCACCAAATATGCTTACGACAAGATTTTTTAATACCTCAAATTTTTCTACCCAAGCTGGTGGGTACTCTTCTACGGTATAATCTCTATTTTCTGACTTATATTCTGTCATCTATTTTTTGAATTAAATTCTTAAAATCACCTTCATTATAAAAATCTAAATTATCTCGCTGGACTACAATTACTTTCTCTTGTATATCTTCTTTAGTGAAAAAATCATTATGTAATTTATGTATTGGTAATGCCTGATTTTTTATAAAATTTTCATTATTATCAAATTCTCTACCACCTAGCTTTACAAAGTCACGAATACCATCTTCAGATAAAGTGAGCAGAACAGTAAGATCGGGCCATTCAAGTGTTTTTCTGTCTATAAAGGCAATGTCATTAATTACTTCTCCCTCAAAATCTTTAGCGAGTGCATCAATATATAACTGGTAACTAATCCAAAAATTATCAATCACAACTATCTTGCCTTGTTGCTTTAATTCAATTGCTCTAAAGAATTCTTTTACCAGTTTGTTACGAAACCAAGCGATACGCTCTAGAGGCCTTATATTTTTTTGTATATCCTCACGAATACGTTCAGGAAAATCCCGTTCTTCACCTTCAAGAATAGCAACACCTTCGTAGTGCTTGGCGAGTAGGCCTACGAGAAAAGATTTTCCAGAGCGTGGGCCACCTACAATTGCAATTATTTTTCCTTTACTCATATTACCTTTAATAATAGCATTTAAAGTAATTATTCTGTACTTTTTTCGCGCAATTCCTTACTATAAGATTTCAAGCTTAGAATACCCTCAAGGTCGGCAACAATATAATCAGGTAGATACATTCCTAACCGCTGTCTTTCAGTGTCACCACGAGCAACAGCAATTGTTTTGACTCCTTCAATTTTTTGTGCATCTTTAATATCGCTTGGAAGGTCTCCAACCATAACAACTTTATCTGCTTCTTCATTTTTATCTACAATACTTTTTATCATAGCAGTCTTGTCATTATATTCTGTATGTATTTCATCAAAATCATCGAGAATTCCAGCTTCAACAAGGTGTGTTTTAACTTGTTTATCTGAACCGGCCGAGATTATATGGATTTTTAATTTGGGATTTTCCTTCTTAGCCTCTTTTAATTTATCTAAAACTGTTTTTACTTCAGGATAAAAAGTTGATGGTGTGTGATGTTCACTATTTACCCGTGCTTGAACCTCTCTATAAGTATCTCTAAAAGAAGCAATCTCCTCCGGTGTTTTTAGAGAGATCCCAAATCTTTTATAGTAATTCTGGAAAGGAGCTTGATATGAATTTGCTATTTCTTCAACTGTTGATGGCTGTGGTATATTCCTACCCCCTTTTCTTTCTAATGTTAATTCAACAGCTCTGTAGACTGAATAGGTACTATCATACAAAACACCGTCAAAATCAAAAATGACATCATTAAAAATAGTTACCACCGAACCCTCTAAAGTTTCTCTTTTGCGAAAAGCATCTACTCTATTTTTATATGTAAGCGCATCTTCGTAATCTAATGGTTGAGTTATACCTGCGACTCCTTGCTTTTCCATTATAGATAAAAGATATAAAAAATCTTCTCTATCTTGTAGATCTTGAGCAGTTAATTTTGATCTTGACTGTTCTACTGTTGTTTCTGCATTGCTTGGTGAAAATTCCATATCATAAATTATAACACGTTCAACGTTAAAAGATATTTTTACTTACTTCACAATGTTCACTTAGTGAACATTGTGAACTCTATATAAGAGAAAGATTAAAAGCTATTGTCTTGTAACCATTATTTATTATCTACTTGCTATAAAATTAAGCCTAGTGTAGAGTATACATATGCCTGTGGGCGTAAGCCCTTTATTGGATAAGGATTTTTCTTAAGCTGAAGGCAGGCACAACAAAGTTACCAACCTTAATCGTTTGGTATTTTTGTTTCTAGTCTTCGTCCACAGGAAAGATATGTATTTTGTGTACATTATGAATGTCGTACACATATATCAGACATATTTGTGTACATATACCTAAATCTACACAAAAATGCTATACTTTATATATATATGTATTCTAAAGAAAACCCTTATAATGAATTGCCTTTTTTGCCTCCATCTATCAATTATGATGATGTAGACATCCTAAAGGCTGTAAATACGACAAATATAGCCCTTTCTGAACTAAAGGGTTCTGCTTCGTTTCTACCTAATCAGAAACTCCTTTTAGCTCCTCTTACTCTTAGAGAAGCTGTGGCAAGTAACGGTATTGAAAACATACATACTACTGTTTCTGATGTGCTTCAAGCTGAGGTGCTTTCTGAGACAGAAATAAGGCTTCCAGAAAAAGAAACACTTTACTACAGAGAAGCACTCTTAACAGGTCTTAATGCGGTCAAAGAAAATGGAAAGTTAACCTACGAGGACATTGTGAACATCCAATCAATAATAGAACCAGAAAAGAAAGGTATTCGCTAGAAGGTAGAAGGTGGTGCGGTAAGAATTAAAAATACAGTCACAGGAGCAATCATTTATACTCCGCCTGATGATGTTCAAAAAATTGAGACATTCCTTAAGAACTTAGAGGAGTACTATAACGACGGAAGTAATGAAATAGATACTACTGTAAAAGCATCTATTCTTCATTACCAGTTTGAAGCGATACACCCATTTGCTGATGGTAACGGAAGAACAGGAAGAATACTAATGGTCCTCTATTTCATTTTAAGAAAGAGACTAGATGTACCTCTTCTCTTTATTAGTGGCTATATTCTTACTAACAGAAGTGATTACTATAGATTGCTTGCGGAAGTTACAGAAAAGAACAACTGGAAGGAATGGATTTTATTTATCTTAAAAGGTGTTGAGGAGCAAGCTCTATTTACACGAGACACTATAGTTGCTGTAAAGTCACTTATTGATGAATATAAAGAAACAGCGATCACGAATAATCTTCCTAATGATGCAAGTTTCGTGGATCATTTATTCTCTAATGCATTCTATACCTATAATCAAACAGCAAAGACACTCGGAGTGCATAGGAATACCGCTGTAACCTATCTAAAGAAACTTGAAGAAACTGGTGTTATTAAGTCTATGACTGTAAAGAAAGAGTTGGTATTTTACTATCCTAAGTTTCTTGACGTTCTTAGTAGATAACTAACTAGTCATAAGGGTTTCAAGATTTTGAATAGCAGAAAGGATATAACTTCTCTGTTTTGTAAGTTCTGAAGGCCACGCTAATGGATCGCAGATAGCAACTAATTTTGGCATAATCCACTTCTTTAACCTTAAATAGTCATTTTGCCTATGTAATATAGAGTTATAATGTTAAAATCTAAAAATAGAAATATGGGTAAATATAAAGACATTTTAATTTTTAGTAAAAATCTAATAGTACAGAGAATATCTCTTTTAAGAGACCGGTATTTTACTAGATTAAAAGAAAAAAAAAGAAAGCAAAAAAGATAACCTATTTGACTACAATTTTGAGTATTCTTGGAAAGGTTTTCATCTTGACGTGGCTAGACACATGGTTAGTATTGATTACTTATATAAGTTGGTAGATATATTGGCTGCTAATGGTTTGAATAGATTCCATCTCCATTTATCAGACGACCAAGGGTGGAGGAGATGAAGAAGTATCCTAGACTTCATCAGTTAGCTAGCAAAAGAAAAGAAACAGCAGTAGAAAAGAATTTTCCTAGTCCTTGGAGCCCACTTGCTAAATATCTTGGAGAAGGTAAAGAATATGGTGATTATTATACTCAAGAAGAACTAAAAAAATTAAATCTATACGCAAAAGAAAAAGGTATAACTATAGTTCCAGAAATAGATATGCCAGGGCATGCGACAGCTATACTTTTTGCTTATCCAGAATATTCTGCCGGAGAAGCTCCAAAAGGAGTAGCTACATATTGGGGAGTTTTTTCTAATGTTATAGCTAACAATGAAAAATCTATCAATTTCTTAAAGGATATTTTTGATGAGATTATAGATATATTTGATGGAGAGTATGTTCATATCGGTGGAGATGAGGTGCCACTCAAAAATTATAATGGAAATATAGAACACTATAAAAATATTTTAAAAGAAATAACCAATTATCTAAAATCAAAAAATAAAAAAGTTATCATGTGGAATGAGGCTTTTGATGTAGATCTTTATACAGACTCCATAATTATGGCATGGCAAAATTGGGAGCTTGGAAAGAGATTTATAGAAAAAGGGGGTAGGGTTATATTTTGTCCAGCTTCTAATTTTTATTTTGACTACTATCAATATAAGAATAAAAACGAACCTTTAGCTATTGGTGGTTATCTACCAATTGAAAAAGTTTATAATTTTAATTTAGAGAAGAAACTCGGTAAAGAATTCTTTTATGAGAATAAGGAAAATATATTAGGTATTCAAGCTAATTTGTGGACAGAGTATCTTAATTCTGAAGAAAAAGTAGATTTTATGTTGTTTCCTAGGTTTTATGCTTTAGCAGAAGTTGTAAATAGGAGAAATAATAATTTTTTAGCTTTTCAAAACTCTCTTAAAAAGAGAAATTTAATCCACAGGTTTGAGGTAAATCAAAAATATGGAAAATTTTCTACAAAACACTTATATAGTAGAGAGATATTTTCAATACGATTATATTTATTTTGATTTTATATTATTAATAATATGGCTTTGGTTTTTGTTTTACAAAAAAGAATATGCAGCTTTAATTTTTGGAGCAATAATATCACCAATAATTTACTTCATAGATGCTTATATTTGGTGGACTAATAAAATTGGGAATATTTTTATAAGAGAGTATTTTATAAACGGAATACAAATAGTTAATCATGGATATAATTATTCATTAGTCAAATTCGGAGCTGATTTTATGATGACAATATCATACTCACTATTTAATTTTATATGGATTTGGCTCGTCTTTAAATATTTTAAAAAATACAAAAAACTTATCAATAAAGAGACAATTATGTATACTTCTTTATGGTTTACTTTTTGGATAATGATTCCTGCTCTTTCAATATTATTCAATATAGATAATCAAATAGTTCATTCAGTTAGGCACATGGAGTCACAAAATGTTGCTTGGATTTGTATAACAATTTTTTCATATGTCGCTTTATTGATTTATAAAAAGTTTGATTATCGTTTTATGTGTAAATTATTTTTGATAGGGATGGTTGCTGCTTTCATTATGGAGTTTCCGCTATTCGTCTATGATATAAGACCTAATATAACTTTAAATGTTTTTATTTTTGATATACTATTTATGATTAATCAGGCAATACCTTTGTTATATTTAATCTTTAGTTTTATAAATAATAAAATGCTTAAATAGTTAAGAATAAATTACGGATTTTCTTATTTGTTTTATTTGCTAGCAGATTTAATTACAAAAGGACTTTTTAAGAGATTAATTGGAAAAGAAATAATTATTGAAAATCTTAATAAGAAGTGGAACTATTCTAAGTCTTTATGATGATTTTAATATATTATCAACATCTTTCTCATTGCTAAAATTGTGATCAGTTCCAATTTCATCAGCTTCTATTATTTTTAATTTAACATCTTTTTCTTTTAGTTTTTGAATTATATTTTCTTCGTTGTTTTCCTCTAGATATTTTAAAAGATTAGAGTCAAGTATAATATCTTTTTGATCTGTTTTCATGTAATCAACAATTTGTCTTGAAAAACTTCTATCAAGAAGAATAAGTTTAATGTTCTTACCTTTTAACATACTAAAATACCTATCGACAAAATATATAACAGTAAGAGCAGAGAAGCTATGCCCAATAAAGTTAATATTATTTATTTTAATATTCTCATACACTTCCGCTAAAGAATTATTAAGACTATTAAAAATATCGTTAAAAGTAAGTTTAGTAAGATCAAGTCCAAAAGAAATAGTCAAAATATTATTAGAGTTCTCTAATTTTTCACTTATCCTTTTAACAAGTAAATCATCTAGACCGCCATCAATCCCACTCAGTATTACGTACAATTCTTTGGAGTCATTATTTCTTTTAAAATTAAAAGTTTGCATATTGTTTGGATTATAAAATAAAAAAGGGCTGAAAACAAGCTAGTCCTTTTTTAACAAGTTTTTAATAATTTTTATTTATTAGTATGGTGTTATAATGGATAAATATGAAAGTCTATTTTGTTTACAGTCAAGAAAAAGACGTTTTGTGTCTTCTTGGTAAAGGTAAAAGCTCCAATAATTCACAAAGTCCTACAAAGCAATATGAACAGCTTGTTGAGAGATTTGGAGACCTCCCAACAGCAGAAGAAGCTGCTACCTTTGTTGATGAATATATTAATAAGAATGATATTGATGTCGATAAAATTATAACTAACTTTCAAGAAGGCTGGGATAGTATTTCAAAAGACTTCCAAAAGAGAGCGGAGTCAATTTTAATATTTCTCTCTCAGCTGACGTAGAAGCTTATCTTACAATAAATAGTCGTTGTCCGTATAGCATTCGAGATAATTTCTTTTATGTGTCTTTTCAGTCAACTCAAGCAACAAGAACTATTATGCATGAGCTTTGGCATTTTTATACATGGTGCGGAATTGGTTTTTATCAAGAAGAAAAGATTGGTAAACAAAAGTATAATGATTTGAAGGAAGCTCTGACAGTGTTACTGAATGTGGAGTGCAAAGATTTATTATCAGAAGGAGTAATTGACATTGGGTATCATCAACATAAGGAAATTCGCCACAAAATCTTAGAATACTGGGAAAAGGATAAGAATATTGTAAAATTATGGGATTATTTAGTAAGTGAATTTTAAGACATAATTGAATCGTATGTTAGAATGGTATGAATAAATCGAAGAAAGATGAAAAAACAATATGAAGAAAACCCTTTTGAAGATGAGTTAATTGCTAAACAGTGGATTAACTCTGTTGAAGGAGAAAAAGAAATGGTTCGTGATAATGAGTCATACCCAAAACTAAGAAAATGGTTTGATTCAACAAGTAAAGGATTGTTGATAGATATAGGGTCCGGTCAGGGTGTTTGTTCTGATAAAATTAATGGATATTCACAATACATTGGAGTAGAACCTTCTTCATTTTTGGTCGATAGAGCCAAAGAGCTGTATTTTGCTAGTAACCGTAATTTTATAGTGGGTAATGCTTATGATCTTCCACTAGAAAATAATTCATGTGATCAAGCCATATCTTTAAATGTTTGGTTTCATCTTGAAGATATCAGTCAAGCCTCTAAAGAGCTCTGTCGCGTGCTAAAGAGTGGTGGAAAATTTTGGATTCATACAGCAAACAGCGAGTCGCTAGAAGCGTGGAAAGATTTTTACATAAATCCAAAAATTGAAAATAATAAAATGATAGGAGAAGTTAAGGTTCCAGTAAATAATTTATCTAATAATATATTTTACTTGCATACGAATCAGGACATACAAAAAGCATTTGAAGAAAGTGGTCTTGTTGTAGATTCTGTAAATAAAGTCTGGAAAATAGATAATAAAGATGAGATGTTTGTAATTTTTGAAGGGCATAAAAAATAGTATGTTTTTTGATATTATTTTTTATGATATAATATCCCTACATGCAGAACCAGATTCACTCTCACCCAATAACTATAGCTATAGATAAGATCTCTAGAATTTTTTCTGATATGGGTTTTGATACTGTTGAAGGGCCTGAACTAGAAGATGAATGGCACAATTTTGATGCTCTTAATGTAGCCAAAGACCATTCCTCTAGAGATATGCAAGATACTTTTTGGATTAAAGATATAAGGGGTAAAAATAAATACAATGAGGATCAGGGTTATGTTCTTAGAACCCATACTAGCAATATGCAGATTAGAACTATGGAAAAATATGTTTCATTAGGAAAAATGCAAGGTAACAAAGAGGACTATATAGCTATATGTTGCCCAGGTAAAGTTTTTCGTAACGAAGCTACTGACGCCACTCACGAAGCGCAGTTCCATCAGATTGAGATGTTGTACGTGGCCAAAGACGCATCTTTAGCTATGATGATAGGCGTAACTCAAAAGTTCTTGTCGGAATTCTTCGGTTCTTCACATGAATTAAAGATAAGATTAAGATCTTCTTATTTTCCTTTTGTGGAACCTGGAAATGAAGCAGATATGCAGTGTTTTAAATGTGAAGGGAAAGGGTGCAATGTCTGCAAGAACACAGGCTGGATAGAGATAGGGGGAGCAGGTATGGTACACCCTAAAGTTTTAGAAAGTACTGGGATAGATAGCAGAGAATATAGAGGATTTGCTTTTGGATGTGGTATTGATAGATTGGTTATGTTGAAGTATGGTATTGACGATCTTAGATTACTTTATAATGGTGATCTAAGAGTTGTTAATCAATTTTAATTTTACATTATATGGATACTCTTATAATTTTTGTTGGTAAATATTTAATTTTTATAGCCCCTATATTTTTATTATATTATATATGGACACGTGACGAAAGAACAAAGGCAATCAAAGAAAGTTTGCTTATAGGTATTGGTTCAGTTGTTGGTTGGGGTGTATCTAATATTATCAAAAATATTTTAAAAATACCTCGACCAGAATTGGCTAGCGACGTTTTATTCAAAAATGAGTCATTGTATTCTTTTCCTTCAGGGCATACTACATTTTTCTTTACCCTGGGAACTGTAATGTATTTTTACCATAAGAAAACTGCTATCATTATTTTTATTCTAGGTGCTATGGTTGGTTGCGCTAGAGTTCTAATGGGAGTACATTTTCCAGTTGATATTTTTGGCGGAGCTACACTAGGAATAATAGTTGGGTTAGCGATTCAGATTATCAAAGCTAAATTCCTTACTAAATATTTCTAGTTTTTTTATGGGTAATTTTATAGTATAATATTAAAATGAAATTCTCGCACAATTGGATACAAGACTATATAAAAGATAAATTGCCAAGCAGTCAAATAATAGAAAATGAGTTAAACGCTAAAGCTTTTGAGGTGGAGGGCACAGAAAATATAAAATATATTCAAGACGAGAAAGAGGTTGGAGATACGGTTTATGATATTAAGATTCTTCCCAACAGAGCTCATGACTCTCTAGGTCATCTTGGTATTGCTAGAGAATTATCCGCTATATTTAATTTGGAATTAGACCAAAACAAAATCGACTCTATGATCTCTGATAGTTTTATAGAGAGTAAAAAAAATGATAAAGTTGAGCCTGTTTTAGTTGAGGTTTTGGATAATAAACATTGTTCCAGATTCATGTCTGTGAAAATGGAAGGTATTGAAGTAAAAGAAAGTCCAGAATGGCTGAAAAATAAACTGGAAAGTATAGGACAAAAATCAATCAACAATATTGTAGACATTACTAATTATGTACAGTTCTCACTCAATAAACCAATGCATGCTTATGATTCTAGAAATATAGAAAATAAAATAGTTGTCAGGCTAGCCTATAATGGTGAGAAGCTAGAAACTTTAGATGATAAAAATCTAGATTTAGATACTAAAACCTTGATTATAGCAGACAGCAATAAACCATTAGGTTTGGCTGGAATTAAAGGAGGCAAATATAGCGGAATTAAAAAAGATACCACGGATATTGTAATAGAAAGTGCTAATTTTGACCCTGTTCTAATAAGAAAAACTTCACAGAAATATAATATTAAGACAGACGCTTCTAAAAGATTTGAGAATGGAATTAGTCATGAGTTGGTGAAAGAAGGCTTGTGTATGACAGTTAATGAGATTCTTAAACTTTTCC
>JAUPVO010000028.1 GCA_030916975.1 Patescibacteria group bacterium | reverse complement strand
TGTAAATGTGGGGTGCCTTCTATTTCTTTTAATAAAAGAAATAGAAGCCACCCCAAGCACAGTCCTTTGTCTTTTATAATTTGCATATAAAAATCAAATAGTATAAAATACAATTATGAAAAAAGATGATCAAGATAAGGACATCCAAAACGAAGAGGTTATTGATCTATTGAGCGCTTACAAAAAGATATATAAGACAGAGAATATTTTATCTGCTGTACTTCTGGTTACAGAGAATGTTCGAACTACCTATAAGTCAGATTATCACAATTACGAGTCTCTGGTAAAAAGTATTGAGAACCTTGTCTATAAGACAATAGATAATTATTACAGGGACGGATCTGTGGTAAGAGACAATTTAGTTAACATGATTTTTTATATCAATGTTCTCAAGCTTAAAAATCTTGTATCGGACAATAACTATAGTAGCTTATATTCAGCTTATCAGACATTAATAGAAGCTTATGAGATAATTTACAAAAAGGAGAGTTTTGGAGAAAGTGCTGATATAGAAGATCTCGATCTAGGTATACAAGCGGATGTCATAGCCGAAGACTTTTTGAGTGACAACAAAGATAATGGATTTGAAGAAGAGGGGGAGATAGATGATTTTGAAAGTGAAGGGGAGCAGGATTTTAAAAATCTCTACAACATATACAATCAAAATTTCAATTCTAAAAGACAGCAAAGCAATGAAGCACAGCAAGAGAGAGAGGCTTTGCATAAAGGACAGAAAGAAAAAGGCAGAGATTTAGATAATTATAAAGGACAGATAAGAGATAGGCAGGTGAAAAGATTGGGTGCTAGAGAAGAAGAGACCAATAACAGTAAAGGGAGCATTTCAGAAGTCTCTAAAAGACAATTAACGAGAAGAGAGGAGATTATGGACATTTTGTCTACTACAGAACCAGTAGCTATCAAAGACATATCAGATAAAGTCATGGGTTGTAGTGAGAAAACAATACAACGTGAACTTAACAGCATGTTAGAAGATGGGGTTATAGAAAGAATAGGTGAGAAGAGATGGAGTAAGTATCTATTAAAAAAGTAAAATTTGTAGATTTTGGTAGATTTGGAATGAGTATTGTAGTTCGACTATAATTTACCTACTTTAATTCTAGAATCTCGTGATAATTTGTCACGTTTTTACTTTGGTAATGTTATACAAAATAGCATCTTTATCCACACTCATGTATCTGTAAAACGTTTGCAAATATTTATGAATGAGGTATAATAAGTGCTAAGGATTTAGTTTCTGTGTTTTTTGACACAGAAAAGAAAACCTTCAAATAATATTGAACTTTGACAATAGAATAGCGCAGAAAAACTTATTAACAAAATATTAAGGTAACCCTGCCAGAACAACTAGCGAGTGATATTGCATAGAGTTCTGTTCTAGTTGTCTTAGTTCATTATTAAATTAACTGCTATGGATAGAAGGTGTCGAGCCTTTGTTTGACCCATAGCGACTGCTACGGCAGTATAATAAAATTTAAATTTTATTATCATTTCAATTATGACAAAAACTAACAAAATTGCAGCTATCGCTGCAGTAGTTGGTGGTGTTATCGCAGCTGCATCTTCAGCATCAGCTGCTCTTAATCTACCAACACAGTCTTGTTCATACACTTTCAATAACAATCTAAAGAGAGGTATGACAAGTTCTGATGTTAAGGACCTACAAATTGTTCTTAACATGTATCCTCAAACCCAGGTTGCTCCAGCTGGTCAGTATGGTGGTCCTGGTATGGAAACTACTTACTTCGGTTCTGCTACTTATGCAGCCGCAGTTAAATTCCAGAATTTACATCAAGCTGATATCCTTACTCCAGCAGGACTTGCTGCAGGTAATGGTAATGTATTCTCTCTAACAAGAGCAGTACTTAATCAGATTTGTAATGGTACTGTAGTTCCTCCTACATCTACTTCTACACCTGTATCTAATGTATCAGCTACTTTAGGAACTAATGTTCCTTACACAGTACTGGTATCAGGACAGACTTCAGCAAGACTTGCTGACTTCGTGTTCACAGGTAATGGAACAGTTACTAATCTTAGACTTATGAGAACTGGAGTATCAGCTAATGATACTTTGACTAATGTTTACCTATATGATGGTAACACTAGATTGACTGACGCTGCTTCTGTAGCTTCTGACGGTTCTATTACTTTTAATTCAGCTTCTGGATTGTTCACAGTTGCTGGAGCTAGAGTTATCTCTGTACGTGCAGATATCGCTAGTGGTATATCAGGACAAACTGTAGGCGTAATGCTTTCAGGTTACAACACAGGATCTGGCATGATGACTACCGCACTTAATGGCACTCAGCTTCCAGTATCTTCTGTTTCTCTTGCTACTTTTGGTTTAACTAGCCAGACTGTAGCTGCTAACACTAATCTAACTATCCCTCAGATGAATTATAACGTTTGGGGATCTTCAATTAATGTTGGTACAAGATCAGTTAATCTTAAATCAATGGCGTTTAGAATGATTGGTTCTGCTCCTGCAAGTGCAGTAGCTAACGTTAATCTATTCATCGACGGAGTTTCTGCTGGAACAGCTGTAGCTGATGCTAATGGTATGTTCACATTTGCTCCTAACAGAATGCTAACCACTGGTGGTCACACTGTAGAGGTTAGAGCTGACGTTGTTGCTGGTTCAGCAAGAGATTTCTACTTCGTAGTAGATAACGCTGCTGACATTATGGCTGAAGATAGTCAAGTTATTGGAGTTAACGTTCCTGTATCTGGATATTCTACATACAGACAAGCTGGTAAACAAACTATCAGTTCTACTTCTAACTCAACTATCTCTACTGTGAATGATCCTGCATTCTCTACAACTAACGTTGTAGCTGGTGCTTCTAATCAAACAATTGCACAGTACAAGCTTACAGCTTATGGTGAGTCTACTAAGATCCAGAATTTTGACGTAACAGTTAATTCTCCATCTGCTAGTGGACTTTCTAATGTATCAGTATACGTTAATGGTGCTCAGGTAGGATCTTCACAGACTTACACTACAGCAGCAGGTACTAAGACTTATACATTTGGTTCTAACTTTATTGCTCAAGGTGGTGTAGCTAATACAATTGAGATTAAAGGTGATATGATCGCTTCTAACGGAACTGTACTTACTTCAGGTACTGTTAGTGCTAATATCTCTAATATGTCTGCTCAAGGTATGTCTTCTTACAATACTGTAAGTGGAGTTAATCCAAGCTTGACTGTTAAGAACATTACTATTGGTGGTGGTTCTCCAGTATTAGGTAAAACTATCGGTGGAGTTAACACTACTGTATCAGCTAATTCATTAGCTAAGATCGGTTCATTCACTATCCAAGGTGGTAGTATTGAAGCTGTTAATGTTAGAACTCTTACACTTTCTCTAGCGGGAACTGGTGCATACGCTTCTAACTTTAACACTATCTCTAATCTATCTATTGTAGACGAGATGGGAGCTACTATAGGTATCCCTGTAGGTATAGCATCTGCTAACAATACTTACAATGTTAACCTTCCTGTAGCTATCGGTCAGACTAAGAGATTTGATGTTATGGCTAATATTGGTTCAGCTACTAATGGAGATCATTTAACTCCTTCATTAGCTGTGACTTATACAGGTGCTACATCTAATCAGTCTACTAACATGACTGCAGTAGCTGGTGATCAGGTTACTATTGGCGCTATTACAGTTAATACTCCTACTGTTTCTAGTAAGACTGGTTCTCAATATGTACTTGGTGGTTCTTCACAACTTGTATACACTTTGAACTCTACTGTAACTAACGGTGCTGCTACACTTAATGACTTAACATTTGATGTTACTGGTTCTGGTGTTGCTTCACTAACTATTGGTGCTAATACAGCAGCTGTAGTAGGTACTCAGGCTAAATTCCTAGGTATCAACTTAGCTGTTCCAGCTGGTAACAATGGATTAAATGTTCCTGTTACAGTTAATTACACACCAGCTTATGTTGGTTCTGGTGCCGGTGTTGCTTCAGGAGCTACTAACAGCATTTCATTAACTGCTGTTAAGGCTACTGATGCTGCTGGTATCGTTACTAACCCAGCTGTGACTCTAGCTGCCAACACTATGACTATTGTTACTACTCTTCCTACAGTATCTGCTGTAGCTGGATCTGGTACTCTAGTTGGAGTTAACGGTGCTTCTGTAACTGATGTTAAAATCGGTTCAATCAGAGTTGCGGCTGACGCTAAAGGTGATATTGTAGTAGGTAAATTAGCTTACTCTCTTAATGCACCTGCTGCTGTGTCTGATGTTGTTGTTAAAGTAAATGGTTCAGTTGCTCTTGATAAGAACGGCTCACCTGCTGCAACTACTACTTCTGATGCTACATTTACTAATGGATATAGAATTACTGCTGGATCTTCAGTTGTATTCGATATCTACGGTACTGTTGCTGCTGTAACTAACTCAGGTACTACTTCTGCAACTCTAGGTGCTAACGCTTCATTCCTATGGTCTGATGACGTTTCTACTGCGGGTACAGCTCTAAATGGTACTCTACTTAACTCAACTAACTACGCTAAATAATAGCTAGTTCTGCGCTATCTATAATCTTTAAACAAGATTAAAGAAAAGTAAACAAAACCCCCTTAATGAGGGGGTTTTGTTGTTTTGTCAAGCTTTTCAAACATCTAGAATTGGAATATAATAAAAGCATATGAAGATAAATATTACACATAGAGACTTTGATCTGACGGAAGCTATTAGTGGCTATGCAGAAGAAAAGTTTCAAAGCTTACAAAAGTATCTTAATGATTCACAAGCTTTTATTAACGTAGAGATAAGGAAAACATCTCTTCATCATAAGCAAGGTAATATGTATGAAGTCAAAGCTGATCTTAATTATGGTAGTAGAGCTTTGCATATCACTAATGTAAATGAAGATGTCTACGCCAGCATCGATGAAGCTAAAGATAAGCTGGCTGATGAGATGGCTCACAATGGGGACAGAGAGAGAAGCTTGGTTAGAAGCTTTGCAAGAAGATTTAAAAAATTAATTAAAAGAGAGGAATAATTGATGTAGCTAATTATGAATAAAATAGCAAAAATCCTTCTCGGAATCTTGGGTTTAATAGTTATCATGTTCTTGGTTAAGATAATTAACACTGAACCAGAAGTTACAAAAGACACTCTTAATTACAGCAATATTAATCAAAATAATTCAACTAGTACAGAAGCTAGTTCACAAACAAACTTACAGAATAATTTACAAAATAATACTAATAATATTACATTCACAAATAATAAAACCAAAACAGGTATGAGAGACATAATAATTAAAACTAATAAAGGAGATATAGAATTACAATTAAACGGAGATAGAACTCCGCTTACAGTTAATAACTTTATTACACTTGCCGAAGCGGGATTCTATAACGGAACTAAATTCCATAGAGTTATCAAAGACTTCATGATACAAGGAGGGGATCCATTATCGAAAGACGATAGTAAGAAAAATTATTGGGGTATGGGTGGGCCAGATTATAAGTTCGAAGATGAGGTATTCTCAGATGATAATATGGTGGAAGGAGATATAGCTATGGCCAATAGTGGCCCAAATACTAACGGTTCTCAATTCTTTATAGTTACAGCTGAAGCAACTCCTTGGCTTAACGGCAAACACACTATTTTTGGTAAAGTTACAAAAGGAATGGATATAGTTAAAAGTATTGAAGCTTCTAATACTGACAATACAGATAAACCGTTAGAAGCTATAACGGTTAGCGAAGTTGTGATCGTAAAATAGGGTTATAATTTGTTTAGTTTCTTAAACAATAAGGGGTGCGCCTTCGGCGCACCCCTTATTGTTTTCCTATACCTGATATTAACTCGATATTAAATAGTGTAACCTCTTTTAAAGTCTTCGAAGCTCATTTCTGTTTTTCCTTCTGGAATGACTTTCTCTATTGCCACATCTAGAGTATCTGCGAGTAAGTTAAATTTTGATATTTTAATTCTTACATTTTTATCATTATGATTTACGAAAAAGAAAAGAGATGGCCAAGGATAGAAAGCCCTCCATTTATTTTTGACCTGTTCTATATTATCAGTTAAACTTATCTCTCCTTCTCCTTTTTCTATCATTTTACAGTAAGTGGCATTATCATGATTTTGTTCTACTGGTATTAGGTGTCCGTTTACGTAGTTTTTTATTATATTAGATAACATATCTCCTCCTATTGCTCCAGATCTGAGCTCAAGGCTTTGAGCGGTATCTAATTCTTCCAGAATGATTTTGTTCTTTATAAGTATGGGACCATGGTCCATTTCTTTGTCCAATTTCATTATACTCACCACTATTTCTTTTTCCCCATCAAGTAATGCAGACTCTATTGGCGAAGGACCGCGGTATAGAGGCAGATCAGAAGGGTGGACATTTAAGAAGCCAAATCTTGGTTTTTTTAATAGATTTTCTGGTATTATTTTGCCATAGCTAGCAACGATGGCTAAGTCATAGTCTTGAAGAAGAGGGTTGTCAGCAGCAATATCTTTTAAGCTACTTGGTTGTAAGACTTGTATATTATGCCCGTTCTCACGCTTAGACAGAGCCCATTCTTTTATTTTTGGAGGAGTTAGAATTTGTTTCCTTCCTACTTCTTTGTCTGGCTGAGTAACAATATATTGAGGCAAGATATTATTTACATATAAAGAGTAGATGCAGCTCTCTGCTAAAGGGCCAGTTCCAAAAAATATTATTTTTAAATCCTTTATTTTTATTTCGTTATTTTGGTTTTCCATAATAAGTAGACATTAATTCTATTTAGTTAGATTCTCATACCAGTTAGGATCTTCTTCTAAGTTGACGCCATGATCTATAAAAAGTATACCATCTAAATGATTCATTTCATGTTGAAAGATATGAGCTATCAAACCACCAGCTCCAAAGTTGAATTTATTTCCATATTCATCGAAAGCAGCAACAGTAACATTGGTAGCTCTCCAGGTGTCTCCGTATATACCTCTCACCGATAAGCAGCCTTCATGTTTCAATTCTTGTTTATTACTAGCTTTTATTATTTCAGGGTTAATAAAAACCTCAGGTTTCCATTTAGCATCCTTGTCATACGATCTACCTGCAACTACAAATATCCTTTTGTTAATTCCTATTTGAGGAGCTGCCAAAGCTACGCCATCAGGGTCTTGTACTGCAGCTTTTTTCATGTTGTCTATTATAGATAATAGTTTCTGGGTCTTGAATTCACTTTGCTTTACTGGTACACAGACTTCTCTTAATATTGCATTTTCTTCATTTATATTTTCTTGTAGTATTTTTATATTAGACATGATATTTTTACTATTTATTAAGCTTTAATTCTAGACTTTATCTTAAATTATCCTTTTATCTATTATCTTTTTTGACATTATAACATTTTTGTGTGTAATCTGAAAAGGGGGAATAATAACAATTAATATATTTGCTCTTGTTTTATTATAACTATTATGTTATTATGATAGTCTATAAAGTAAATATGAAAAAAATTTTTGTTGGTGGTCTACCATTTCGTTTCGAAGATAAAGACTTGGCAGAACTTTTCGCTCCATTTGGAGAAGTAAAGTCTGCGACAATTATAAGAGATAAGGCTATGTATAATCGTTCTAAGGGTTTTGGATTCGTAGAAATGGATGATGCTGAAGCAGATGCAGCTATTGCTGGTCTATCAGGATCTGAACTTGATGGTAGAACTCTAACTGTTAATGAGGCTCGCCCTATGACAGAAAGACCTCCTCGTAGAGAAGGTGGAAGAGAAGGTGGTTATGATAGAAACAATAGAGGATTCGGAGGTGACAGAAGAGATAATAACAGAAGAAGAGATTATTAATCATTAGTTATAATTTAAATAAGATTAATAACTTTTTACAAAATACCCATGAAAATGGGTATTTTGTTTTATCTCACATCTCCAAAAATACACAATTTTATGTTATAATATTAGTTAGATATAATAATAAAAGTATGATTATAACTTATCATGGTAAAGGGCATATTAAACTGGTGACAGGAGATACGACTATAGCTATTAGTCCCGTATCCAAAAAATCCAAAAGAAGACAGACCAAGTACGGTTCTGATATTTGTCTTATTCCTCTAGATCATGATGATTATAATGGTGCAGAAAATGTAACTCTTGGTAGCAAAGAGCCTTTCATTATGAAAGGTGAGGGAGAAGTGGAGGTTAAAAATATTTTTATAGAAGGTTTCTCTTCTAAAGTCGCCAGAGAAAAGAATGAGTATATGGCTACTAGTTTTGTGTTTAATTTTGACGGTATGAGAGTAGCTTATATAGGTCAAATAAAAGAACTTTTACCAGGAGAACATAAAGAGATAATAGATGAAGTTGATGTTTTATTTGTTCCTGTTGGAGGAGAGGATCTTAATCTTAACCCTTATGATGCTAGTAAATTAGCCACAGGACTTGAACCTAAAATTATTATACCAATTGATTTTGATGAGAAAACTCTACCAATTTTCTTAAAAGAGTCCGGAGAAGAGAAAGTAAAACCAGTAGAAAAACTAACAATAAAAATGAGAGACATATCTGATAAGAAAGGTGAAGTTATTCTGATTGAAGAAATGTAATATTCTCCATGAGCTACTTTAAATCTTATTTTGAATATATAAAAAAGCAAGATAATAAGGTAAAGAATTTTCACGCTCTTGTTATAGCTGCCACTTTTACTTTATTGTTTGCTGTTATCTATTTATATTTTGTGAGAGGAATTGTGCCACCAATTCAGACAAATATGCCACTTTCCGGAGAAAGGGTTTTCCAGAGCGATAAATATGACAAAACTGTTACTGATGCAGATAATAATTTAGCTCCTAATAATCAAAGTGAGGATAAAGGTAGAAGCGGTTCCAGCCCATTTTTAATCCTAAAAGATATATTTATACAAGCTAAAAGCAAAGTCGATAATATAAATGTTGATTTTAATCTAGGCACTAGTGAATATAAGGGTAATTAGAAGTTTTTTGTATTATATATTTGAGTTGTCAAGTATTTTTGATTTGGAAAATATGGTATAATTATAGCAGATACAAATAAGCAAATAACTTTGTTATATAAGCATTTTTAATATATTTTTAAACTATGGCAAGTAAGAAAAAAGTTACAGAAGAGGAGTCTGATGATAATAAAGACCAGAATACAGGAGAAACTCTTAATAACACAAAAGAGATCTCAGATAGAATTACTCCAATTCCTATTGTGGAAGAAATGCGTAAGTCATATTTGGATTATGCTATGAGTGTTATAACTTCTCGTGCCCTTCCTGATGTTCGTGATGGACTTAAACCAGTACATCGTCGCATAATATACAGTATGTATAAGAATGGTTTAACGCCTACATCCAAATTCAAAAAGTCAGCGACTGTAGTTGGAGACGTGCTCGGTTCCTATCATCCTCACGGTGACGCCAGTGTATATGACGCTATGGTACAACTGGCTCAAGAGTTCAAAACCCGCTATCCTCTGGTTCTTGGTCAAGGTAACTTTGGATCAATTGATGGTGATGGGGCGGCTGCTTATCGTTATACTGAAGCTAAGATGAGTAAGGTTTCGTCTGAGATGGTTTCTGATATAGAGAAGGAGACAGTAGACATGAGGCCTAATTATGACGGATCCAAAAAGGAGCCTGTAATATTGCCGACTATGGTACCTAATCTTTTGCTTAACGGTACACTCGGTATTGCTGTGGGTATGGCAACCTCTATACCTCCACACAACATGAATGAGATTATGGATGCAACCACTTATTTGATTGATAATCCTGGAGCTACAACTGAAGATTTGTGCGAATATGTTAAAGGTCCTGACTTCCCCACAGGAGCAATGGCGTTTAATCAAGTTGATATTAGGCATGCTTACGCTACGGGTAGGGGAGGTGTTTTAGTTAGAGGAGAGGCTGAGATTGTCGAACAGAAAAATGGACAATTCCAAATCATAGTAACATCTATACCTTTTAGAGTTAACAAAAAGGACTTGCTTGAGAAAGTTGCTGATTTAGTTTCTAACAAAAAGTTAGAAGGTATTAAAGCTGTTCGTGATGAATCTGCTAAAGATATTAGAATTGTATTCGACCTCAAATCAGGAACTCAACCCGAAAAACTTCTTAATCAATTATACAAATACACAGAGATAGAGTCCACTTTCCATTATAATATGGTAGCCTTGGTGGATGGCATACCTCAAACAGTGTCTCTCAAAACTGCTTTGGCTGAATTTGTTAAACATAGGAAAATAGTAGTTACAAGAAGAACTCAATTTGAATTAAATAAAGCTTTAGCGCGTGAGCATATTCTTTTTGGACTCAAGAAAGCCCTTGATCATATAGATGAGATAATAAAACTAATTCGTGCCAGTAAAGATACAGAAGAAGCTCATGCTGCCCTAATCAAGAAGTTCAAATTCAGTGACATACAAGCCACTGCCATACTTGAGATGAAGCTACAGAGACTAGCTGGACTAGAAAGGAAGAAAATAGAAGATGAGTTAAAAGCAGTACAAGCACTTATCGAAGATCTAAAGTCTATACTCGCAAGCGAAAAGAAAATTTTAAAAATAATAAAAGATGAATTGCTTTTGGTAAAAGAGAAGTTTGGTGATGCTAGAAGAACTAAAATTGTAAAACACGGAATAAAAGATTTTAATCCAGAAGATTTAATAGCTGAAGAAGATTCAGTGCTTGTCTATACTAAAGGAGGCTATATTAAGAGAACTAATCCAGAAGAATTTAGAACTCAGAAACGTGGAGGAGTTGGAGTTGTTGATCTTGATACCAAAGAAGAAGATTTTATAACTATTACATTAACAGCAAGCACACATGCAGATCTTCTATTCTTTACTGATAAGGGCAAGGTTTATCAGCTTAAGATGTATGATATAGCGGAAGGTAAACGTGCGACTAGAGGTAAGAGTGTTATGAATTATTTACAGCTAACAGATGGAGAGAAAGTTACTTCTATTCTGGAGGTTCCTAAGAATTCTAATCATCAAGAACTTTCTATTATGATGGTAACTAAGCTCGGTACTGCTAAGAAGTCTTCAGCTGAAAGCTTCAAAGATGTAAGAAGAAGCGGAATTATTGGTATCAGATTAGATGAAGGAGATGAGTTGGTTAACACTTTACTTGTTAGTGAAGGTGACAGTGTTATATTAACTTCACTTAATGGTCAGTCTATTAGATATGACGAATCTGATGTTCGTCAGATGGGACGCACGGCTGGAGGAGTTATAGCCATGAATCTTGATAAGGGTGATATTGTTATGTCAGCACAATCTATCAGAAAAGGAGATAAACAGTCAAAACTTCTAATTATAACTGAACATGGATATGGTAAAATGACACCTCTTAGTGAATACAAAATCCAAAAACGTGGAGGAAGCGGAATCAAAACAGTTAAAGTCACAGACAAAACGGGTAAATTAGTTGCAGCTAGAGTAATTGATGGAGAAGTAAGCGAGATACTTGCTGTTTCTAAAGCTTCTCAAGTTATCAAAACAGAAATCTCAAGCATAGCAGTTAGTGGACGCGACACTCAAGGTGTAAGAATCATGAAGATGAGAGATGGTGACGGTATTGCTAGTTTCAGCTTATTGTAGAAGGCGGATTTGTAATTTGGTCGTTTTCGTGTTATAATCATTGAATCATAAATATTCAGTGTTTATCTAATAGTTTATTTAAATTCGATTTTAGAAAATTATTAAATCAATACAAGATAATGTTTGTGACTGTGGCGCAGCAAATGAAAGCTCTAGCTACAAAATTAATTTATTAATTGTACAAAAAACGAAAGTCAAAATATGGCAAAACAATCAGTAATCGCAAGATCACAGAAAACGCCAAAATTTTCAACTCGTGAAGTACGCAGATGTTTCAAATGTGGAAGGAAACACGGTTACATGCGTGACTTCGATCTATGTCGTACTTGCTTTAGAGAGCTTGCTAATGACGGAATGATCCCAGGAGTTAAAAAAGCTTCTTGGTAGTTTTTATCAAGAACGGTATTTTTTGATCTTATAAAAATCTTAATTATTAAAATTATGGATAATATAGCGAACATGATAACAGCTATCCGTAATGCGGGAGCTATATCAAAAGAAAAAATCGAAGTTCCGTATTCTAAAATGAGCCTCAATGTCCTTAGTCTTTTAAAAGAAGAAGGATATATCAAAGCAGTACACGACAAAAAAGACGAGTACAAAATTGAAGTGGTGCTAGAATATGGCAACAAAGGAATTCCAAAGATTCAGGAATTAAAAAGAATCTCAAAACCAGGTCGTAGAGTTTATTACAAAATCACAGATATCAAAAAAGTTAAGAATGGATATGGTAACGTAGTCCTTTCTACTCCACAAGGTATTATGACTGGGCGTACTGCTCGTTCTAAGAATACTGGAGGTGAAGCTCTGTTTGAAATCTTCTAATACTTGATAAATATATGAGTAGAGTAGGAAAACAAATTATAGAGATACCTTCTTCAGTAACTGTGAATATGGACGGTAACGTTATTAGCGTTAAAGGTCCAAAAGGTGAATTGACAAGAACTCTTCGTGACGAAGTAACTATCAAAATAGAAGATGGTAAAATAACTTCAGAACCAAGAAGAAATGATAAATTCTCAAGATCTCTCTGGGGAACTTATATGTCAATCATTAAAGCTATGATTGAAGGTGTGCAGAATCCATTTGTAAAAAAACTAATAGTTGAAGGTGTTGGTTTCAAATGGGAACTAAATGGTAGTCAACTTAAAATGTCTTTAGGATTTTCTCATCCTGTATTATTAGAGATACCAAAAAGCGTTGAAGTTGTAGCTAATAAAGGTGAGTTAACTGTAACTGGTATTGATAAAGAAGAGGTGACTCTCTTTGCGATGCAAGTTAGAAAACAAAAGAGAACAGAGCCTTACAAAGGTAAAGGTATCAGATATTCTGATGAAATTATTAGAAGAAAAGAAGGTAAGAAGTCTGCTTAATTCTTTAATTAAATTTTAAATATAAAATATATGAAAAATATAAAAATAGAAAAAAGAATAAGGCTTCATAGAAAAATTAGATCTAGAATAAGTGGTACAGAGTCAAGACCAAGACTTACAGTATTCAGATCTAATGAGTACATATACGCTCAGCTTATTAACGATGACACATCTGTGACTTTGGCTTCGGCTAATGATCTTAAGATCAAAGGTAAAACCAAAACAGAACGTGCTCAAGAAGTTGGTAACGCTATAGCAGAATTAGCTAAAAAAGCTAATATTACAAGTGTAGTATTTGATAGATCAGGATTCAAATACGGAGGTCGCGTAAAAGCTTTAGCTGACGCCGCTCGCGCAGCTGGACTTAACTTCTAATTAATATAAAATTATGTCAGAAGAATTAAACAATGTATCTGAGAATAAAGAAGCTGTAGAAGAAATTGTTGCAGAAGTAACAGCTACTACAGAAGAAACAAAACCTACAACAGAAGAATCTACAGCGGAAGTTGTAGAGGAAAAAGTTGAGGCTAGTCAGCCAGATACTAACAAAGAAAATGTTGAAGCGCCAAGAGGCCGTATAAGCAAAAAGCCTTTTAACAAGAATTACAGATCTAGAGCTCCTCGCGCACCGCGTGAGAAGCCAGAATTTGATTCTAAAGCTATTTTGGTTCGCCGTGTAACTCGTGTTACAAGTGGAGGTAGAAGATTCTCTTTGCATGTTACTATGGTAGCTGGAGATAGAAATGGTAGAGTTGGACTCGGTGTTGGTAAAGCACTTGATACACAGGCTGCCATGGAAAAAGCTCTCAAAGATGCCAAGAAGAATATGATCAAGTTTGATATTGATGAAAAGAAAACTATCAAACACGAAGTAACTGGTAAATATGACACAGCAGAGATCTGGATCTCTCCTAACAATGAAAAAGGTTTGATTGCTGGATCTTCAGCTCGTGTTATATTATCACTAGCTGGTCTTCAGAACGTGACTGCCAAATTCCATGGTGGTACCAAAAATAAACTTAATAACGCACGCGCGGCTATGAGAGCTTTATCTAAAGTGGCTAAACGTGCATAATAATCTCTAATAAATCTATGCAAATGAATGAAATAAAAAGAGATAGTCCTAATCGCTCATCACGCCAAGTTGGTCGTGGTGGTAAAAGAGGTAAAACCTCTGGACGTGGAGGAAAAGGGCAGACGGCTCGTGCAGGTAACAAAAGACGTCCTGCAATGCGTGACATTATCAAGAAGCTTCCAAAATTGAGAGGTAGAGGAATAAATGTCAATAAAGCTTTCCGTCAGAACTTTATACCAGTTAATCTGGTTGACCTTAATATTCTTGAAGACGGAGCTTTGGTTACGCCACAATCATTGGTGGCAGCTGGTCTCGTAGATATGAGATTCGGCAGAATTCCAAGAGTTAAGATTCTTGGTACGGGTAAACTTGAGAAAAAGTTAAAATTCGAAGGTGTTGAATTCTCAGCTTCTGCCAAAGAAGCAGTAGAGTCAGTAAAATAAGCCCAAAAAAACAAAACAAAATGTCGCACTGGAACAGTGCGACATTTTGTTTTGTTTTCTCAGTTTTTGTTATATAATGAATATATATGAAAAAATATACAATTTCTTTTATTCTATTTTTAATAGGAATTTTATGTGCAATAATTTATCAGTTCAAAGGGTCAAGTGTTGATGTAAATGGATTTTTACAAGAACCATTTTATCTAGCGGCAACAAGTTCTATCGCCATCTGGGCGGGTTTGTTTAGTATGCTTGGTATTTCTCTATTTAATTTGAAAAAAGGAGAGAAGTTAGACAAGACATTTGCTATAATTTCTGGAGTGGCTATATTCCTAGGCTTAATATCTTCAGTAATATCTTATAAGTATATCTATAAGAACGAAGATAATAGAGGTCAAGCTGTAATTACTAATTCAACTAAGATCGGAAGAGCGTCGT
>JAUPVO010000027.1 GCA_030916975.1 Patescibacteria group bacterium | reverse complement strand
ATCTAAGGGTCACAGAGCCAAAACAGACGAAGATCTTAAGGCGCAAATTAATCAGTCTAAAGATTTTTGTCGCGCACTTAATATTCCAATATGCGAACTGGAAGGGTTTGAGGCTGATGATATGCTAGGAACCATTGCGGAGAATTATAAAGACAAATACAACATTGCTATAGTCAGTGGAGATATGGACACTTTGCAGCTCATAGACGAAAATGTAAAAGTTTTTACTTTAAAAAAGGGGAGTGATATAAGTATTTTTGGGGAGAAAGAAGTTGAAGAAAAATACGAACTATTACCAGAACAGATTCCAGATTACAAAGGTTTACTTGGTGACCCGAGCGACAATATACAAGGTGTGTCTGGGGTAGGGCAGAAAACAGCAGTTAAGATTTTGAAAGAGTTTAAAACTATTGAGAATTTATATAATAATATAAAAAATAACGAAGAAGAAGTTCTGAAAGTTGTAAAAGGTAAGGTTTATGAAAGTATTAAAAATAGCGAAGAAGAAGCTTTTTTCTCCAAGACTTTGGCTACAATCAGAAGAGATGCGCCTATTGATTTTGGTATTTTTGGTGATTTTCAAAAAGATTTTGGTTTTCATATTGATGAAGTTGAATATGAAAAGTTGTGCAACCTATATGAATTACATTCTCTTAGAAAAGTATTTCAAAACTCATCAGACTCTCTGGCATCTTATCTAGCAGAGCCGCTTAATATAGATTTGCCTCAAGAAGAGATAACAGAAAAAGAATTAAGAAAGCTGCAGGTTATGAGTTTGCTTTTGGAGAGCGAATATATTAACCCATCTTTTGAAAAAATAAAAGAAGTTAATAACATAAAAGAAGGTAAAAACCCAAAAGAAGTAGAAGAAATACTTCTAGAAGAATTAAAGAATAACAGCCTGCTAGATTATTATAAAAGTTTTGAAGAGCCACTTTTTGATATTCTTGAAGATATGCACGAAGCAGGAATATTGGTTGATCAAAAAGAATTAGAGAAACAAAAAGATAAAATAATAAAAATAATTAAAGACTTGGAACAGAATATATATAAGTTAGCAGGACAAGAATTTTTAATATCTAGCCCAAAACAGCTTGGAGACATTCTGTATGATAAACTTTCTCTTGGCAGTAAAATTAAAAAAACAACAACAGGTCAGAGGAGTACAGGAGTAGAAATGTTAGAAAGTATACGTTCTGAACATGATATAGTTCCAGAGATTATAAAGTGGCGTGAGGTCTCTAAGGTTTATAATACTTACATAGAACCACTACACAATTATATTAATGAAGACGGCAGAGTTAGACCAAGATTCCTTCAGGCTGGAGCCTCTACGGGAAGATTTTCTTGCGAGAATCCAAACATGCAAAACTTGCCTCGTAATAGTGAGCTCGGTCAAGCTTTTAGAAAAGTTTTTGTGGCTGGTGAGAATAAAGTTTTTATCTCGGCTGATTATTCTCAGATCGATTTACGAAGTGCTGCAATACTTTCTATGGACAAAAATCTTATAAATATTTTCAAAAGTAGTTCGGATATTCATCGTGGTGTAGCAGCTGAAGTTCTAAACAAGAAATCAGAAGATATAACAGATGAAGAGAGGCGCAAAGCCAAAGCTATTAACTTTGGTATACTTTATGGAATGGGGGTGAACGCCCTAAAAGATGCCATGAATACAGATAGAGCTACCGCTCAAGAGTTCTTTGATAATTTTAAAAATACTTTTACTGGCTTGATGTTGTATTTGGATGAAGTTAAAAAGGAGGCTACAGAAAAAGGCTATACAGTAACTCTTTTTGGAAGGCGTCGCAATATACCCTTGCTCAAATCTAAAATACCTTTTATGAGAGCTCAGGGTGAGCGTATAGCAATCAACGCTCCTATTCAGGGGACATCTTCAGACATAATAAGGCTTGGAATGATCGAGTGCTACAACACTTTGAAACAGGACATAGAACAGAATAAAATAAAAATTATACTTCAGATTCACGATGAATTAGTGTTCGAGTGCGATACCAGCAAGCAGGATGAGTATGCTACAATTATTAAAAAATGTATGGAGAAGGTGTTTCAGAAAGTAGGCTTAAAGTCAGAGGTTGAGCTAATAGTTAATGAAACTTTTGGAAAAAGTTTATACGAGTTATAATCTTTAATTTCGGACAAGAATTATGTTAATAGTAAGAGTTGGAGATAATTTTAAAAAGAGGAATGAGCTGAACCATAAATATGGGGAGTATTTTTCTAAAGTTGATTTGTATCTGAGGTCTGATGGGATTTTTGGATTGAAACAGTATCTGGGAGAAGATATTTTTGGCGGGAAACTTGTAATCAAAATGGAGAACTGGAATAATGAAGAAACAAGGAGCTTCCTTTATAAGTATTTGGAAGATATCAAAAATAGCCAGAATATTTTTGTTATAGATGAACTCGATATGTTGGACGCTACTTTTAAAAAGCTTTCTTCTTTCGCGGCTTTTTCTTTTGATTGCAAAGAAGAGAAGGTTAAGGATAGCGCTTTTCATTTGGCTGATTTAATTATTAGGAAAAATAAGAAAGATGCTTGGATAGAGTATCACAGACTTCTTAAGATGGGAGAGCCTGTAGAAAGTATTATAGGAGCCCTTAATTACAAATTAAAATTTGTCTATGACAACAACAAGGAAAAAGTTTTTGGAGATAACCTTATCTTTTTAGCTAAAAGCCATGATTCAGAGGGCGATGCTGTGATTGAGTTAGAGAGGTTTATACTTAATCTGTGATATAATTTTTTTATGAGATATTTTCTTTTAACCCTTTTATTTTTATGGATAGTTTGGATATTTTGGTATGGTGTAGGTGGACCACTACACGAAAGTAGAAAATATCCATATGTCGATATGTATGGGAATTATTATGACGCTAATTCGATTAGTAGTGATTTTGATATCATGAGTCCAACTAGTACAGACGCTACTGCTACAACTACGTATTAAAGTAAGGTTTTGGTGCCCCCAGTAGGATTCGAACCTACGACCATCTGCTTAAAAGGCAGTTGCTCTACCGACTGAGCTATAAGGGCATTTTATTTGATTTTGATTGAAACATAATAACATATTTACATTAAAAAATCCAGTCTAAACAAAATCAAAACAGTGTTATAATACTATTAATTATGAAAGATTTTAAATATAAAAGACTGAGTGTTTTAATTTTATTTTATATAGCCGCGCTCTTACTTGCACCAATTCTATCAATTGCTGTAGCTGCCCTAACCAAGTATCTTGGGTTTTTCTCTGCATTATTACTTGGTTATATGTATTCATTTTCTTTTACAACAGGAGCTTCTTCTGTGATGTTGTATCAAGGTCACAATACTTCTTTGCTTTTTTCTTTATTGGGAGCTTGTGGCACAGTTGTGGCAGACCTAACTATGTATAAATTCTTAAAAGGAGGAGTTAAGCAAGAAATACAAAGTCTGGTTAATACTAGAGCGATAGCATCTGTAGTTAATACTTTTCCATTTTTGAAAAATACTTTTGTGAAGAGGTGGATAGGAATTATATTCCTAGGGTCCCCCCTTCCAGATGAATTTGGTGTCATGCTTCTATCATCTTCTAGATTAAATAAAAAAGATTTTATCTTGCTGTCATTCTTTGCCAATTTTATAGGTATCTTTGTGTTGTCTAATCTTTAATTTTCTTTTGATTCTACAATTTCATTTTTAAACTAAAGTTTTATTTTTGACACTACAGTTTTATTTTTGACAAAAGGGACAGAATACAGTAGTTCTTCCAGCCATTTTACTTTTCTCTAATACATTGCCGCAGACTTTGCAAGGTTTGCCAGCGCGCCCATAAACAGCGTGTAATCTTGCATAATTGCCACGACTACCGTCAGCAAGAAGATAATCTGAAATAGAGGATCCTCCATGTTTGATTGCTAGCCTTAAAATACTTTTTATATTGTTATATAAACTTTCTATTTCACCTGAAGTTAAAGTATTACATATTTTGCTTGGTAATAAGCCAGAAGCAAAGCATATTTCATCTGCATATATATTGCCTATGCCAACTACTATTTCTTGTTCCAGCAGAACTTGTTTAAGGTTTTTGTTTTTACTCAATAGACCCTCTCTAAAATCTTTTAAGGTAAAGTCTTTTTCTAAAGGTTCCGGCCCAATTTTTTTGAAATGATTGGCTTCTATAGCCTTTTCCACGCTCTTATAATAGAGCACGTAACCAAACTTTCTCGTGTCATTATAATAAAGAGACCCATTATCTAATTCAAATATTATATGAGTGTGTTTGTTTGGCAAATTATCCGTGTAAGAATTTATTATAGGGTGACCTCCTATGATTTTATTTTTCTTGCTGTCTTCATATACAAGCTGCCCAGTCATTTTTAGATGTATCAGTATAACAGAAAGATCATTTAATTTTATTATAATATTTTTGGCACGCCTTTCTACAGATATAATACTTTTATTTTTAATATTACTTTTAAACTCTGTTATTTTCTTATCATTTGAGACTCTTATATTACTGTTGGAGCTAACTATTTTGCCTTCGTTTACATTAACTTCCAAAACATTTTGCCCCACCAAGACCTTTTTAAGTCCAAGTCTAATACTTTCTACTTCTGGTAATTCTGGCATTTTATTCGAATATCTTTTTAAGTTCTTCCTCCGTGACTTCTCTGTCAGACCATTTCTCCTTTTGATTATTGGCACGCATAATATAGGGATCCGTACCTTTCCCCGTGATTATTACAGAGACATTTTCTACAGTCTTTGACAGGTTTTTGGCTTTTTGAAGACCAAGAGCAATAGCTTCTCTTCTATCCATCTTTACGAAAAGTGTTTCATTCATGATTTTATTTTTGATTCCGCTGACCACATCATTAATTATCTCAACTACATCATCGTCATAAGGGTCTTCGTCTGTCACAATAACTATATCGCAGTTCTGATCGGCCGTTGTACCAAGATGCGGGCGTTTAGATTTGTCTCTACCTCCTCCAGTAGCACCAAGCACGGCAATTTTGAGTCCAGGATATGCGCTGTATATCTTCTCTAAAGAGTCTACGGTGTGAGCATAATCAACAACAGCTTTAAAATTTTGCTTCTCAGAAATTTTGACTTCTTCCGCGCGACCAGAGATTTTCTTGAGGTCTTTAACGGCAGACTTGGCCAGATCTTCATCTATGCCAATCTCTTTGGCGAGAGTTAGAGCTAGTAGAGCGTTGGCTTTATTAAAGTCACCTGGTAGAGAGAGGTTTATGTTGCTAATTTCTTTGGTACTGATTGTAATATTTTTATCAGCTTTGTGTAGATGGAATTTTTGAAGATCTTCTTGCGTATCTGTGGTTATAATTATTTTCTCCACACCTTTTTTCTTTTTGGAGCGAACCGTTTCAACAGCAATTTTTAATTTGCTGCTTAGGTATTTGTCATATGACCCATGTGACTCTATGTGTTCTGGTGTTATGTTGGTTACAAGTAAGTAATCTATATTGGTGTATTTGTGTCTATAGAACCTGGCTCCTTCACTAGTCATTTCGATTATAGCAAAGTCGCATTTTGCTTTGACCGATTCTCGAAGGAACTTTTGAACGAAGAATCTTCCGGGTACCGTCATTTTGTATAAGTTCCTTTTTGATTCATTATCTATTTTGAATCTTATAGTAGAGAGTATTGATGTCTTGTAGCCAGCCTTTTCTAGAATGGCGCTTATAAATTCGGTAGTGGAGGACTTGCCCTTGGTTCCTGTTATGGCTATTACTTTGATTTTTCTGGAGGGAAATCTGTATAAGACTGTACCAGCAGTTGCTAACAAAAAATGATAAAAAGGTTGGAAAAACTTATATATTTTAGAAGGAATAAATTTTTCAATAGTTCTGAGCGTTAAATTGATTCTGTCTTGCATCTCATAATTATATCAAAAAACAAAGACAAATAATAATCCTATGTTCTGTCTAAGCATGACTTAATATTTAAGAATTTATAATTTCTTTAGCCCTGTCAAAATCTATAATGTATTGTCTTGGAGGTCTGTTAGTTATAAGATTTCCATTCTCATCTCTTTCAAAATAAGTGCATGTATTACCTGCGTGGAAATGGCCGTGGTCCAGGTTTAGCTTGGCAAGGCCAAGACTTAGGTTAGGGTCTTGTTCTAATTCTAGATCGGAAACAGTCATATCAAGTACGGCTGTGTATACGTTAACAGTTAAGTCATCATCATTTAGAGTGAAATACAATATTGGTTCTACTGGGACATAGTCATAACCAAGACTTTTCCATAGGTCATAAGAGTCAAAAGCTTTTTTCCAAGCCAGAAAACTGTCTAATTTAATTCGTCTCATTATTATTTTTGTTTTAAAGCTCTGCTCGTAGCTCTCTCCAAACCCAGGTATTCTATCTAGAAGAATAGTTTCTGAGCCATTTTTATTCAGCCTATCGCCAAATCTGTTTGAGTCTTTATGGGACCATATCTTATATATTTTTGTCATTTTACCAATAGAATATTCTTTAAAATGTGAAGACCAGACTTCTTTAACCTTCTTCCTAACTTCCTCATCCTCAATACCTCCAGCTAATTTTATGGAGGACTTTCTAATAACCCACTCAGGATCGTCTAAACCCTTTAAAATAATCTCATTTTTAATTCTCTCGTCCTCAACACCTCCAGCTAATTCTATGGCGGACTTTCTAACAACCCAATATTCATCACCTAAAGCTTTTAGGATAATTATCTTTTTAGCTTCTTCACCCTCAATACCCCCAGCTAATTCTACAGCTAATCTTCTAATAACCCACTCAGGATCGTTTAAACCCTTTAGGGCAACCTCTAAAACTTTCTCCTTAACTTCCTCATCCTCAATACCTTTAGCTAATTCTACAGCTAATCTTCTAACATCCCAGTCTTCATCATCTAATAAAGCTTTTAGGATGAGATCTCTCATTATAAGAGGGTTTTTTAGGCGATTTTCAGCTTCTCTGTATTTTAGGTAAAACTTGTTGAAAGTTTCTGGACTTTCCCCTGGCAAGAGATACATTTCCATTGGAGGAATTTCTTTCTTTTCTCCTTTTTGTTCTGGAGATGTGCCGTTTTCTAGAATTGGAGCTTTTTCTTTCATAATTGTATTGGGATATGTTAGGCTTTAGATAAGACTTTTAATGCTTCTCTTATAATACTGTTCATATCAAGATCTGGATGCAAGGTAGAGAGAACAGTAGATATATCACGAGAATTGTAACCCAAGGTTTCTAAGGCTAATCTTGCATTTTTGATATCATCACTTTCATTGGTTATAATAATATTATCGAATTTGCCTCGCAGCTCCACTATTAACTTCTCTAAAGTTTTTTTACCAACACCTGGTATCTTCGGGAAGTTATTAACCTCACCACTTTCTATAGCTCTAACTATATTCTGTACTGTGGCAACTGATAACATGGCCAGAGCAGACCTAGGGCCAATACCACTAACATTGATTAGTTTTCTAAACAGATCCTTTTCAGCCTTATTTTCAAATCCAAAGAGAGTGAATTGATCTTCTCTGACGTGAGTGTGTATAAAAACATTAACAATGTCGCCAGATTTTAGTTGTAACAAATAGGACAGAGGAAGCAGAACTTCATATCCAATATCACCAACATTAAGAGTTATAGACCTATCGTCGATATCAGCTATTTGACCTTTTAAAGTATTTATCATGGTTGAATTATTGTAACAATTATAACATATTTGAAGTTCTTAAAATATAAAGGTTAATAAGAATTTTCAAGAAGAGAGGTCAGCCCTCTTCTTGTTTTTTGTTAGAAAATGTGTTAATATTTGTTTATCAATAATAATTCGTAGCAATCGTGTCTCAAGATTCTTCAAATTTTATTAGTATATTATTTTAATATTAAAAATTTATGGCAATTACAAAATCTGCTAAAAAAGCAATTAGGGTTTCAGAAAGAAAAAAAGTAGTCAATGATCGTATCAAAAAGACTATGCGCGCTGAAGTTAAAACCGTTAAAGATAAAGTCGCAAAGAAAGAGAGTGTTACTGTTCAAGACTTATCTTCTGCTTATAAAGCAATCGATAAAGCGGCTAAAAGAGGTACAATCAAAAAAGGTCAAGCTGACAGAAAGAAATCTAGATTAGCCACAGCTGCAGCAAAGGCTGCT
>JAUPVO010000026.1 GCA_030916975.1 Patescibacteria group bacterium | reverse complement strand
TTTTAGGATATATATGAGCATAATTACCGTACTTCTTTGACATAGCTATTCCACAGTAAAAACTATCCTTTAGAATATTTTCAATACCGCTTTTTGAAATCTTATTTCCTTTAAGAGTTCTCAAGCCAAGTTCTGTTATTTTATTTTTTATAGTCTCAAGAGAGTGTTCACCTGTGGCATATAGCTCAAACATCTTCTGGACCAAATAACCTCTTTCTTCATCAATAATAATGTCTTTTCTTAATCTTTTTCCCTGATCCAAAGACACGTTTAAATATCCGATACGAACCCTTCCAGTCCACTCCCCTTTTCTTCTTTTTTGCTCTAATGCTCTTTTTGTATTATCACTTATTGCGTCGGAATAATATTTAGCAAGACCTAAGCTCATACTGAATTGAAATTTTTCTACCGCAGAAACTTGCTCATTAATTATTTGTCCATCTGAAACGAAATGAAGTTCTATTTTTCCCAAAGTTGCCATTTCAAAAAGTATCGCAACTCTTTTATCAAACACACTTCTTGAAAGTCGGTCTACTTTGTCAAAACAAACCGCAATTTTTTCTTTCTTGGAAAGGTCTTGAACATATTCAAGAAGTTTGTCAAATTCATCTCTTTTTTCCTTATACGCACTTTCATCAAAACTAAACGTCTCAATTACATTTAGATCTTTTCTTTTACAATAATTATTTACACGCTCAATTTGAGCAGGCAAGGAGTTTCCGGCTTCTTTTTGCTCCTCTGTTGATACTCTGGAAACATTTATTGCTTTCATAGTTTTATATCGTTATACCTTTCTGTCTTTCGTAGGCACGAATAATTGCTTCTTTAATTTCGTTTGATTTTACTTCGTATATTTGAAATTGAGCGATATTATCTTCTTTGATATGTAGCTGACCTTCTCCAACATTCCCTCTGTGTTGTCCTTTTGAATAGTATTTGTTATTCAAAACTTCATCTGATGAAAGAACCCAGTACTTTATTGTGTCTCTCCAAACAGCCATCCAAACGAATACTTCGCAGTGAGCAGGTTTAATCTGTTGAAAGTTCATCCAGAAAGGGCTCTTGCTATCGTAAGAAAGAGCTTTTACATATAGAGGTTCTGAACTATCTCCATCAACGGCTCTTGATGCCTTAACTTCAATTCTAATTTTATGATCGCCCTCTATCAAAATAAAGTCATAGTCGCCAGAATAACTTTCTTCTAGTTTCTTTGTTGGTTTTTGTAAATCAGGAGCTAAACCTTTCAAATGACCTTGTGCCCATTGTTCGCCGAAGCTTCTTGGTGCACCTATTTCAAAAACATATAGGTACATATTACGAGCAATGTATTCATCTCTGATTTCATAATAATCTTTAAGGGTTAGTTTTCCGAAGCCCATCAGCGAGGAAATAATGTACTCATATTCATTGAATGGGTATACCGAAACCAAATTAGAAAGACGATCCCTAACAACATCTCTCTTGTCGGCTGATAATTCATCAATAAGTTTATTCAATTTTTCTTTTAGGTATTCCATACTTTATATGTTATTTAATAATTTATCTGACACTCTTATTGATTTTCTTACATAATCTTTCTCGTCTTTCCCTAGTTTGAACAAATCCATTATGTAGTCATCTAACTCAGTATACATTTTCTTTCTGTTTTCAGTCAGCTCAGTATTGTCTAAGAGTTTATTTACTAGTTGCTCAATTTCTTTGTGTTTTTTCTTATCAATAATAGGCAGAGGCAACTGTTCAATATCTCCCTTTAGTATCTTGATGGCTCCAAACTTTTTCTGATAAAGAAGTTGATATAGTGAGGAATTGAATAGAGCCAAAATAGTTTTTATAGGATAATCTTCAACTTTTGGAATAAGTATATTTGCACTGTTTAGGGTTAAGGTTTGCTTATCGTCATATGAGAAAACGAGTTCTTTTGAAATGAACTTATAGATCAATTTCTCTTTGGCACGATACTTATATACAGGGGCAACTTGCTGAAAATCATTAGGATTGAATTCAATGAAGTTTTGAGCAGGGACAGTTGTAAACTTCTTAATATCTTTTCCAGTCAAAATAGGTTCGCTGGTTTTTGTTCTTTTATCTGACAGATGTTTTTTATTATCTCCCGTAACAACCCCTAAAGCCCACTCGGCTTTATCTTTTAGTGTTGTATGCTCCATTCCATAAGTTTTGTCAAACAAAGATATGTCTGCTGTGTCTGTAAATACATTGAGAATATGATCGGGGTTATTTTGTATTCTACTCTGTTCAATTTTGTAAATAGAACCATCTTTTTCTGCCTGAATTGTGTTTAAAGAATGAGGTTTTTTGTTAATAACATCAAGTCGGACCACTGCAGTAAATACATTCTTAAATACACGGTTTAGGTATTTTACTTTCTTTACGGTCGTCTTATTTATAAGGGTCCCACGAATATCTCTGTGAGTTTTTATGTTAAGTATTGCCTCTGGTAGTATAAAAGATAGCATCCCATCTTCCTTCAATAGTTCAATACCTTTCTGAATAAAATATGAGAATGCTTCGCCTGATTTTATCTCTGGGAATAGGTTTTGAAGCTCATATGTTTCATTCTTTGAAAAATGAACACCCCAAGGCGGGTTGGTAGCAACTACATCAAATCTAGGTATGTTGTTCTCAGAGAAAAGACTAGAGGAGTTCGTTTGAGTAAGTGTATTTTTATGATAAATATGTGGCTCAAAATCAACATTTGGGAAAGATAATATAAGATTTAATCTAGCTAATCTTACTGCTTTTTCATCAATATCAAATCCCCATATTTTAGTCGGATCTTTTACTTTTCTTGCAAAAGAAAGTAGAAATTGACCGCTACCACAACAAGGATCCAATACTAAGTGATTTTTTTGAACATAACTATCAACAATTTCGTCAACTACCTTTTTAGGTGTGTAATATGAGCCACCTTCCGCCTTACTCCCTTCTGTTGATAGGGACTGATAAACAAGTCCTAGAACATCTGATATGTTGGGGATAGAAACGCTCAACAAATCTGTATAGCTTTTATCTATTTTTTTATCTTGTATTCTTTCTAACCACCAACTTATTTCATTCTTAACCGCATCATTTTTGTAATCTAACTCTGCAAAATTGGATAAGTTATTATAGCTAACCAAATTATTATTTTTCAATAGGTTTATCGCTAGGGCCAAGAGGACCTTATCTTTTTGCAGTTGATTAGTTCTTTGGTTTTCTAGGATTTCTTGAACCAATTTTATAACTTCTTGGTTATCGGCATATTCATCAGGAATAAAAGTACTTGAGGAACTTTTTTTGTTTGCTCTTTTATTAAGACGATTAACCTCTCCTGAAGCAATCTTTTCTTTTAGCTCTTTAATTTGGTTGGAATGAAAAACAAGTTTCTTATTCGGTGTTTCTTTCGGTGTTAGATAATTATGTTTAATCCAGTTTCTTATTGTTGCTGAAGAAACGCCCAGCATTGAAACTGTTTCCTTGAGGTCTAGGTATTCAACTGGGCTTGTAATCGTGTTCATAATTTATTTTGTGCTTACTTTTTCAAGAAAAGTATTGAACTCTTTTTTCTCTATTCTAAACTCACGACCGAGCTTATATGCCTTTAAACGACCTGCTTTTATATATCGGTAAATAGTCATAACATTTACCTCTAACTGCTTAGCTAGATCCTCTGCTTTATAAAATGGTTTTTCTTTCATATTTTTTCTCTTCATTTACCTAATAATTATACTTTACAACGCTTTACATTGCAATTTTCACAAGTGGACAACATTTCACTCTTCATCAAAGACCTTTTAGCATTTTTACAAATAGATTTTCTACAATAATTCTTCATAGCTATCTTCATACCTACCTTAAAGTTTTCAATTGAACTTAATTTGTTTTTATTATTTTTCATAGTTTTTAATTTTATATGGTTTATAATCTTCTAAAGCTTTGTCTATCTGAGACACCCAATCTCTTATATGATTTTTTGTAATTAGCTCACTAGCTTCTTGAACATCTTTTGCAATTCTGTACCAAGTTCTATCGTGGGAATATTTTGAAATAATCGTCCGAAGTTGCCTTAATCCATTCTCATCTTTTGCTAACATAAACAGTCCAAGTAAGTATATTGCCTTC
>JAUPVO010000025.1 GCA_030916975.1 Patescibacteria group bacterium | reverse complement strand
TTTATATTCTTGTTGCGGGATCAGGAATCGTACCTGTGTCCCGAGGTTATGAGCCTCGTGAGTTACCTCTACTCTACCCCGCTATGTACATTTTGCATGTCAAAACATTATAACACACTATTTCATCATTTTCAAGAATGTCTCATGAGAAATGTGAACTTTACCCTCTTCTTGCATTCTCTTTTTACCTTCTTTTTGTTTCTCTCTAAGCTTCATTTTACGTGTAATATCTCCTCCATAGAGATGAGCTGTTACATTTTTTTGTAACGCTGCTTTACTACGACTAGCTATTATTCTGCCTTTAACATAGGCTTGCAACTTAACTCTGAACCATTCATGTGGCAATATCTTATATAACTTTTCTACCACTTCTTCTGCTTCTCTTTCTATTCTTGATTCGGGTATAACTTTAGAAAAAGCAGCAACTCTTTCTTCTGCAACATACACGTCCATGCGAGTAACATAAGCATCTCTCATATCAAGAGGCTCATAAGCAATAGAAGCATATCCACTTGTTGCCGACTTAATCGTGTCAAAATAATTACGCATTAATTCACGAAGTGGCATTTCTAGTATTATCTTTACCCTATTATCTCCCCAATCTTCCATCTCAAACACAGAAGCTTCAAATTCATGATTTAACTCCATGATATTAGAAACGTAATCATGTGGAGTTACTATTGTAGTTAATATCCAAGGCTCTCGCACAGATAAAACCTCACCGTGATCAGGGAAATGTATAGGTGTATATATTTTCTCTGTGTTGCCATCCCGAGTCGTGACTTCATAAGTTATGCTCGGTGTAGTAACTATAAGATTAAGGTCAAATTCCCTTCTTAATCTCTCTGTGATTATCTCTAGATGAAGCATTCCGAGGAAACCGCAACGGAAACCCCTGCCCAAAGCTCCAGATTGTTCTTCTTCATAAGTTAATGAAGAGTCCGAAAGTCTGAGTCTATCTAAAGCTCTACGCAAATCATCAAAATACTCTTGATACTCTGGATAAATGGAAGCGAAAGCTATTGGAACTGGAGAAGAATACCCAGGAAAAGGTTTCATTGGGTGAGATTTCAAAGTAACAGTATCTCCCACTCTGGCTATACCTGGCTCTTTTATACCGGTTACAATATACCCAACTTCTCCGTAATTTATCTCATTACTTTCTTTTTTATTTGGAACAAAATACCCAACTTCTTTAGCTATAAAGTTGTAATCGCTAGCCAAGAATTTTAACTCGTCACCTTTTTTGATAGATCCATTCAGTATACGTATGTATATTATAATTCCTTGATGATTCGAATATTCAAAATCGAATATAAGTCCTCTTACGTTTGACTTAGAAATATTTTCCTCTTCTTTTGGAGAAGGTATTAACTCACTGATTTTCTCCAGTAATTCTGACACACCTTCTCCTGTTTTTCCACTAACTCTTAAAATATCTTCTCTGTCACATTTCAATAAACTCATTATCTGATTCTCTGTCTCTTCTACATTAGCAATAGGCGAATCTATTTTATTTATAACTGGAACAATTGCTAACTTGGCTTCTCTGGCCATATCAAGAACAGTCATGGTCTGAGCTTGCACACCCTGAGTAGCATCAACCAAAAGTAAGGCTCCTTCTACAGCTCGAAGTGACCGAGAAACCTCATAAGAAAAGTCAATATGTCCTGGTGTATCAATTAGATTATAGATAAACTTCTCTCCTTTTTTACTTGTGTATTCTAATCTAACGGGAGTCATTTTGATGGTGATGCCTCTCTCACGCTCTAGCTCCATAGAATCCAAGACTTGATTCTGCATTAATCTTTTATCTACTGTATTGGTAACTTCCAAAAGCCTGTCTGCTAGAGTAGACTTACCGTGATCGATATGCGCTATGATTGAAAAATTTCTAATATTAGAAGACATAAGTATAATTGAATAAATAAAATATCCTTTACTTAAAGGATATTTTATCATATTTTGATTTAATTTTCCAGATTAATCTTTTGCTTATTTTGCAAGTTCATTATCTACATACTTCTGAAGATCTTCAAGTGTAGATACCTGATTCAAATCTACCCTTTCCCCATTGATTATTATACTAGGAGTTCCACTTATTCCGATACTCATAGCCTCTTTATAACTATTCATAACTATATCTTGGAGCTTTGGATCTTTCATATCTTCTTTCCATTTGTTAACATCAATGCCAATAGCTGGTAGATAAGAAGCAATTTTATCTTCAGCCTCAAGTGAACTTTCCCAATCTTTTTGATTCTCAAATACTACTTTTTTATACTCCCAGAATTTACCTTGTCTGGCAGCTGCTTCAGATCCTATAGCTGCTGTCATAGTATTTTGATGT
The DNA here is from genome assembly GCA_030916975.1 of Patescibacteria group bacterium. GTDB lineage: Bacteria > Patescibacteriota > Minisyncoccia > Phycocordibacterales > UBA5272 > JAUPVO01. Next base: position 4,715 of record JAUPVO010000025.1, on the reverse strand, counting down.
ATACTGATTAATGGGAAATGTTTGAAAGTATAATAAACTTTATCATTATTCTTAGCTAAAAACTGAGATACAACTGGATCATAAGAAGCGCAATAAGGACACTGAAAATCTGCATATTCTATAATGTGAACTTTAGAATCTTTGTTACCAATAGAATGATCAGATTCTGAAATAGAAATCTGAACCGGGCCACTCTTTTTTGCATTCTCCATATAAGACCACCAAGCAAAAAATGCAACAAGTAGAACTATAAGAGCAATTACAATATGTTTGATTGAAAACATATTTTTATTTGTGTGAGTTTGTGACATATTATTTGTATTTATTTTATATCTAACTGTGTTTATAATTATAGATACAATTATAACATTTTATTTTTTAAATAAAAATTTTAAATAGTAAAAAGATGTCAAAAATAAAAATTCAGAAAATGAAGCACTTACAATAGCATAACCGAGCGTAAGATAATCATATTTGTAAAAATAACCAATAGCCATAACACAAATCATAACAGTAAAGAATAGGAACTGGGATATTAAAGGCACCATATTGTGCCTCGTCGCAAAAAATACTCTACCTAGATAATAGTTTACGATTTGAGTAACTATAGAGTAAGATAAGATTGAGACCATCAAAGATATCCTATAAGTATCATAACTACTCGCATTAAGAATAAGTTTAGTTATTAAAAATGAAAACAAAAAGAAAAATATACTAGAAGCTATACCGAGTAAAAAAAGATAATTAAAACCCTTTTTGGCCACACGATTAAATTCATCATGATTTTGATTCTCATAATATTCTGACATAACTGGATAACTAGCTGTGGCATAACTAACACCAATAAACTGTACTGGTATACCTGTAAGTGCTGTAGCTAAAGTAAATATACTAAGAGCTCCTTCTCCAAAAAGACTTGCAAAAAAAGTTATAACAATAAGTCTCAATTGCTGCAATCCTAAAGCAAGTGACCGAGGCCACGCTATCTTAAAATGCTGCCCAACTATATTCATATCAATATTGAAACTAAACCTAATGTTACTTCTTATAATAGTAATGGACTGAATACATAGATGCATTAATGCTCCTAGAACAACACCATAAACTATACCAGTAACTCCCAAAGACTTATAAAAATAGAGAACTCCAATGATAATACCAATATTATAAAAAATAGGCGCTAACGCAAAAATCAGAAACTGTTTATATGCTTGAGATATAACTGAAAATAAATTAGATACAGACAAAATTATAACTTGAATCAAAAGTATTCTCGACAAATTGGCTATAAACTGAACGTTATCATACGCAAAGAAAGAAACTATTTGTGGCATAAAAATAAATGCGACAACAGAAGCTCCTATTGTTGTTAATGTAAAGAAATTAAAAATACTACCATAAATCTTAGAAAGCTGATGGTCGTCTTTATTTGATACATAACTAGATATCAGAGGTAAAATGGTAACAGCTCCTATAAAAGCTAGAACTACCCCGTAAATAAAGTCTGGCACCCTAAAAGCTGTATAATAAGAATCTAGATTAATACCTATTCCGACATGCGAAGCTAGTAGCCTATCCCTTACAAGACCTAAAAATTGAGAGAAAACTCCTAAAAAAGCAATTATCGCAGAGCCTTTTATTATAGAAGACATAATAAATTATATATTCAAATTATTATAACACAAAAGACTTAATGTTTTGATTTGTTTTATTAATGTAATTCCTGAGCTTCGATTAACTCTTTGTATTTTAGAGAGTTTTGCAAAAGGTGAGTATGGGTTCCACTATCTACTATTTCTCCTTTATCAAAAACAAATATAATGTCACTATCTACTACTGTCGAAAGCCTGTGAGCTATTATTATAGAAGTTCTATCCTTACTAACATTGTCTATAGCTTCTTTTATAAACTGTTCATTAACTGTATCCAGAGCTGAAGTAGCCTCATCGAAAATCAATATGCTTGGATCTCTTATTATAGAGCGAGCTATACCAACACGCTGCCTCTCCCCCCCAGAAAGCTTAATACCCCTCTCTCCGATCTCAGTATTAAATTTTTCCTCACCCAGCCTATGATAAAACTGATCTATTCTTGTTAGCTTGGCTACATCTTCTAGCTTCTGGTCAATAATGTTTTCTTTTTCCCATTCTTTTAATTTACTTTCTTCTACTGAAAGTAAAATATTATTTTTGACCGTATCATCAAAAAGCTCTACATGTTGCTCCACATATCCTATACTTCTACGTAAACTATCCGAATCAATTTCATGTAGCTCTATATTATTTATAAAAATCCTACCTTCATGATAATCATAGGCTCTGAGTAGTAGCTTAGTTATAGTTGTTTTGCCACCACCAGAATGCCCCACCAACGCTACTTTTTGTCCACGTTTTATATTCATGTTTATGTTGTGAAGAACATAACTCTCACTTTTTGGATATTTAAAATTAAGATTTTCTATTCGAATATCTCCATCTTTGAATTGATATTCTCCTTTTTCCTTGAACTCTGGCTCTTTATCTATAATAGCTAAATACTTCTCTAGCTCAACAAAATTAAGAGGTAAGTCCCTCATCGCTCTCACAATAGTTTGGATTTGATCATAAACATTATTGATATATTGCCAAACGGCATATATACCTCCAACAGTTATAAGGCCTAGATAGGCTTGATAAACAAGATAAAAAGTTGATATGTTTCTGCTTACAGTAAGAAAAGTTCTGCGTTTGAAGCCGTGATTCAAGGACTTCATCCAGACAAAAATAGAATAATCTAATATTTTCTTTCTGTCTTTCATATACTTAGTAGAAAACTTATCTACAATAGACATTATTTTTATAAGATACAAATGCTGGAAAGCTTCAAATCTAACCTTTTGAAAAACATCCCAATTATCCATATTCTCTTTTATAAAAGGTCTATGATATCCTGCAAAGGTATAGCTCCAGAACACAACTATCATAAGAGAAATAAATACTATTAAAAATATAACTTTGGAATAGAATAATATCATCAAAAGAGAGAAGAAAATCTGAACAATCACTGGCAGCAGCTCTAATAATATCTTATTGATTATTCGTTCTGAGGACTGCTCTCCTCTATTAATTACTTGTATCTTGATAGCGCTATGATCCTCTTGATATTGGGAAGGGTTTAATTTAAAAATATTTTTAAAAGAATATTCTTGTAAATACTGCTGCACCCACATCTCTAATCTTTTAAAACTATGCACATCTGCTATCTGGTCTATTATAATATAAACAATTCTTAAAACGAAAAATAAAACAGCGATAGAGAAAGCCAACTTAAAATCCTTATTAATTATATTATCTAAAAGCTTAGAGGTTAAAAATATAAAAAATATTCCTGAAGCCTGAGTAATAATAATGAAAAATAATTGCAAATAAAAATCCTTATGAAAAGGTTTCAAAAGAACCCACAATCTCCAAATAGTAGAAAAGTATTTTTGCATAGGAAGTTGTAATCTCGCTCCAATTATAACATATTTAATGAACAGAAAAACCTTCTTTTATTAAAGAAGGTTTTTCTGTTCTGTTGCTCTATAAGCCGAATTCTGTCCAACAATACAATCGCATTGTATGTGTAGATATTTGTCTTGCATATATGTCACCATATATATCTTTGCGACGACTCTCTTACATAAAATAAATTTATCTTAGAGCACGGTCTTGCACACGGATAAGTATTTAGCCGTTTCAGCCTAACTTAATAGGATCGTTTCTGTTCGCAACTCGCGTATTACTACGTATAGGTGTTACCTATTACCCTTAGTCACAATAAGTGAACTTGTGTGTTCGGACTTTCCTCACTCATCTTTAAAAAAGAATTTGCGCATCTACCCAAGCAACTAGAAAAGTATAACATATTAAAAATGTTTGGTTAAGGTTGTGAATCTATTTTAGTCTACTAGCTCTACACCATCTCCCACCCCCATCCCATATTCAGCCACAATTCCAGAATTAACTTCTAATACATACTTGGCTGGCATCGAATTCTCTATAACATCAGGATAAGACTCCTTCTTAACATTTTCAAAAATATTTACAATCTTGTTATCTTTGTCTATATATATAATATCCAAATCATAATTCATCTCTTTCATCCAAAATGGGTAATAACCTTCCTTGTCGAAGATAAAATACTTGCCACAATCCTCACAGAGACTGGCAGTTCCGCTAAGACCTTCCGCTCGTGACTTTGGATCAGCTGCTACATTAGTTTTGATAACATATCTATTGGTGCTACTATCAATAAGAATAGTTTTATTATAACTGATGGAATTAGTTATTCTGTAAACTGACTTATTCTTGTCGTAAACAATAATATGATTATCAAATGATAAATATATAACAGTTACAAAAATAGTAAAAATAAAACCTATAAATATAAAGTAATATAACTTCTGATGATCATTGTACAAAGACATGTTTGTTAAATTTCCTTTAACAATTATATCATATAGATTTGAAAAACTTTCTATTCATATTCACTTTTTTAATTTTATTTTTATTAATTTTATAATAAAAAAGTTAATAATTAAAAATATTACTAAACACTTATCACTTATTTTATTTAGAACTGTCAATATGCTACAAATTTTCTTTTTTTCTGTGGATAACTTTTATCTCTAATATTTTCTTAAATATATAATATGAATAACAGTATTAATATTAATAATTAAAACTGTTATAGTA
>JAUPVO010000024.1 GCA_030916975.1 Patescibacteria group bacterium | reverse complement strand
AGAGGTTGCATTTACTAGATTAGTGTTAGTAGCATTTAGATTGTCTACAAATAGATTATTAAAGTATCCTGTTACAGAGTTGAGTAGATTGGTGAATAGATTGGTGGAGGTGGAGTTGGTGGTGTTTAAGTCTTTAATATTAGATGAAGTAGCGTTGATAGAGTTAAATATTGGATTGTCTGTTAATTCATATACTACTCTACCATCCGTAGTAGTAGATACTTGTAAATTAGAGTTGGTACTTGAAGCTAAGAAAGTGTAGAGGTTGTCTACAGAGGTAGTAGCTATTACTCCATTGATGTTGGTGGTGACTAGACCGGCAGCAGCAGAGACGATGTTAGAAGTAATTAAAGAAGAGGTAGCAGTTACTCCGTTGACCATAGAAGTTAATAGATTATTATTGTCATTAGACAATGTATGAGAATTAACTATGTTGCCAGTAGTGGTGGCAATGATTCCATTTACATTACTTACTAGAGTGAAACTATTAGTGCTAGTAGATATTGTAAGGGTGTTACTTGTAGAAGAAGCTACTAATGATGATAAATCAGTAGTAGTAGCTACTCCGTTAACAGTAGTAGTTAGATTTGTTCCTGAAACGCTTGTGTCTACAGTATTCACTGTGTGACTGGTGACTGTATAATTGCCTCCAGTCCAACCATTGCTAACAGGGGTAGAGAAACTGTTCGCTAGGGCTGATGTAGATGTTGGGTAAATGTATTCATGTATTATCTTAGTGATAGTGTTTACTTCTGGTGGAAGCTGGGTTATGAGAGGAGGTGTGTTGATGTAGACGGTTTTGGTTGTTTCGTTTGGATCAAGATTGTTATTGTTAGTCACCGGTTCTGAAACCTTTTGCACCGAATTCTTAACTATTGGACTTGGAGTATTTGTAATGTACGCAAGTGGCACCCCCATATCCACCCTGTTCTGTTCTGAGGATTGACTGGTTAATGTCAAACCATCATTCAATATATTACATTTATCATTTTCCATCCAGAAAAATGGAAAAGAAGAAAGTTCGCAATAAATTTTGAGTGAGACTTTTTCTACAAAAGAAAAGTTTTTAGTTGAATTTGTGTCTGCATGTGTCAAAATAACTACCGCAAAGAATGCAATAATGAAATAATAAAACTTTCTAAATATTTTTATTTTCTTAAAATCCAAATTAAAATTCATTAGTATACATAAATTATAACATTAATATCCTCCCAGAAATGTAGTTATCAACAAAAAATACTTATTGAACAATAAGTATTTTTTGTTGATTTAAATGTATTTAAATTATTTTTTAACTTCTTTGATAGTGGTACTTGTTGCAATGTTCGCGGGATCTCCAAAAGGTAAAGCTTTTAAATCTTCAACCTCCTTAACACTAGAACCAAGATTCTTCTCAAGTTCTACTATGACTTTTTCAAAGTTGTCTTTTTCATTTCCATATTTATAAGCAAGGCCAGCGTAATATAAAGATAAATTGTTGGTGTTATTAGATAAATTGTAAGCAGATATAAAATTCATAGCAGAATTACTATAATTCCCAACTTTTAGGTAAAGTAATCCTAGATTAATCCTAGTATCTGTAGTATAAGGACTAGCTTGTACAGCTTTTTCTCCGTAAGTTACGGCTGTGTCAACTTTATTCTTGTAATCATAGTATTGAGAAGAAACATACAAAGCAGGAGCGGATGATGCATTAAATTTTAAAGCCCTGTCCAAAGAAGATAAAGCATCTTCTTCCTTGTCTGCGGAGAAAGCCAGTTTAGCTTTTGTAACATCCACAAAATCTTTTTCATCTGCAAGGTTACGAGCTTTCTCATATGAATCAGCCGCTAATTTATAAGCGTCTTCTTTAGCTAAAACCATCGCTCTTTCATATGCCATACCAAGAGCCATGTAATTAGCTGGATTTTTGTCATCATATTGTACAGCTTTTTTAGCATCTTCTATTTGATACTCAACTAACTCTTTATATTTTTGTTCTAAATCTTGTTTGTCGCTAGATGTGGAATTTAATAAAACTGAGATATCATAATTAATAAGCTCTATCCTAGCTAAATAATAAGTATCGAACGGTGCAATAGATATCGCTTTATTAATATTATCTTTAGCTCCTTGAACATCATTAAGTTGAACACTTTCTGCTGCTCTAATATAATAACTAGCACCAACATATCTAAAAGTATAGACTGCTATATTTATAAAAATTAAAATAGATATTATATAGTATATATAGATGAAATGTTTCTTATCAAAATCAACTAGAATAATACTTTTTCTATCAAGATATTTATTAAAAAGTAATGAGAATAAACTGAATATAAATACGACCAAAGAGAATAGAAAAGGGTAATTAATTAAAGTTCCAAAAGCTACCATCGGCACATTTAAATACCCAGTATAATTAGCTACTGAAGGAAGAAAATTAATTAAGAAAAAGTTTAATATTGTGTAAAGTAAAACCACACCAGAGATTACAATAGAGATTGTGTTAAGTCTACCTCTCAAAGAATAAAAATATGCAGCAACTATAAAAATAGAAAAAATGCTAACAGTAGTCCACGGATAAATACCTTTACCAAAAAGATCAAACAAAAATTTTTGTTCTGATATGAATATGTAAAGTATTCCAGAGAATATTCCTAAAATAACTAAAATAAAGCTCAAAAAATTTATCTTTTTTTCTTTTTTATAAGTATACAAACTAAGAACTGAAACAATAAGAGATAAAATCAATCCGAGAAACAACGTATTACCCCATACTGGATACTTTGACCCATAGACAAAAAAAGAGCTTATTAATAAAGGTGATAAAATTATTAAATAATTAAAAAAACTAACAATATTGAATTTCACTTTTCCTATTTTCATACTTTAATAGTAGAAATTATAACACGAAAAAGATATTAATGATTTATAATATAAACAAGTAGTGCAAAAGTTATAATAAATAAAATTGAATTAATTATAATCAGTAACCAAGGTTTTTGATGTATTATATATTCTTCAATATTATGAATGTCTTCTGGCATATTATATTGATGTACACTTGGTGGTGTTTGAGAAGTAAATTGACCAGACTGTATATTGTGAATAGGTTTAGGTGTTTCTAATGAAGAGTTTACTTGAATATTTGGAGCAATGTGTATATTCTGATTATCATTATCAACATGTTCAACTTTTTTTATTTCTGGTTTACCATCATCTTTTCTTGTAAGATCCAATATCGATAAAGCCCCTGCCAAAGGATTAAAAACTTCTTTTTCTTCTATTTTACCAACTTTCTCTTCTTGGGGTTGAATAGGTTTTTTTTCTGGCTCTATGTTATTAATAACTTCCGATGAGCTGTAAGCTTTCTCAACAATCACTTTACTCATATCATCTCCATTAGCTTTATAGTCTCTAAAGATTCTAAGACCTTCTCGGATATCATCAGCATCCCAACCACTAGCATCAAGAAGAGTTTTGAGAGAATCCTCTGTCAAATTTTTGTTGATAACTAATATTCTCCCAAGTACGTCCTTAATTGTTTCTATAGTCATGTTTTTATCTCTTTACATTTTACTTCTTATGTTAATAATATGCAAGGCACATTTTCACAAGAAGAGAATAGATATTATTTGTGTGGCTATCGGGATTCGAACCCGAACTAGAGGCTCCACAAACCTCTGTGCTAACCATTACACCATAGCCACCGTCTTTTGCACATTTCCTAATCAAAAATACTTGATTAGGAAATTTAATAATAGCACAAAAATAGTGAAAAGTACAGATAAGAAAAAGTCCAACTCGGACTTTTTCTAAAATTAAATTATACGATGATATTAACCTCTCTTTCTAGCTCTAAACCAAGAGTGTCTCTACACTTTTGTATAAGCTGCTCAGAATATTCGTAAATCTCATCTCCACTAGCTCCCCCCCAGTTAACAATTACCAAAGCCTGATTGTAATAAACAGAAACTTGTCCAATCTTAAAATCTTTAATACCTAAGATTTTATCAAGTATATATCCCACTGACAGCTTATAAAACTTTTTACCATAAGCCTCTGATTCAAAAGCTGGAATATTCTTATATTCTTCATTCTTGCCAAGCAGTTCTAAATACTTTTCTTCTTCGATGATAATATTTTGGAAAAATGATCCGGCTGTTCCTGGCGCGCCTTCGGCGCGCCAGTCTGGCAGCTTACTATTCCTGATATCTATAATAATTTCTCGAAGAGATACTAGAGTTAGATCACTCTTTTGAAGATTATTTTGCTCCAGATAATTAATTATATCTTTGTATTCTGTATCTAGCTTGTCACACATATTGTTCGCTGAATGTTTATCTTTCTTAAAATTCACAGATAGTATAAAATATTTCTGATACTTATTAGCCGAAAGATGCTTTTTAAAAATGCTTTCTCGGTAAGCAAACTCGGCCTGCGAATTAGTAAAAGAAACTTCCTCCAAAGTATCTGTATCCAAACAATTAACTGATACTATAAGATTAGAGACCTCTGCTCCATAAGCTCCAATATTCTGAACAGGAGCAGCTCCCACTGTTCCTGGTATATAAGAAAGATTCTCAAAACCATAAATATTATTTTCTACAGAATATTTAACTAAATTATCCCAAAAATAACCACTTCCAACTTCAAGATTATCATCATTCTCAACAAGATAATTGATATCATTTTTGATTACGAGCCCATCAAAAAATTTATTTTTAAATAAAATATTAGATCCACTTCCAAGAATAAAATATTTCAGATTATTACTCTTAGCGAAAGCTAAAGCCTCTTTTACTTCATCAACATTTCTGACTATGCAGAAGTGTTTGGCGACAACGCTTACTTTAAAGCTGTTGTAATTTAAAAGTTCAAAATTATTTTCTATTTTCATCGTTATTTTTTATATGATTATGAGTGTCTGGCATATCATAATTCTTATGCATCTCTTCGTCTATCTCTTCGACCTTTTCCAAAACTTTAGACAACTCTCCTTTTTCTTCAAGAATCTCTTCACTGGTTTTTTCTGTCAGCTTTTTCTCGCGTTTTAAGCCAGACATCAAGATGGAGTCACCAATAAAAACCGAAACGAAAAGACCTGTTGCAAGCAAAATAACTGCTCCTAATATAAGTGAGCCGTATGGGGAGAACACTATACTTCCCCAATGTGTTGTCTGCTCATAATAATCACCCACATGCCACACCCCTCTCCAAAAAACAATAACACCTACTCCACCAAAAAAGGCGTATATAATTGGGAATTTAGATAAGCGGGCTCTAATCCTATCTTCTAACTTGTCAAAAAATTTTATTATTTCTTTCATATTTTTTATATTATTAATAATAAAGAATGAATTAAATTTATCTTTTAAGCCACTCTTCTTCCTGTCTTGGCAAATCCTTGCTAACATTCACTACGTTAGTATCTACCAATATCTTAGTTGCTTTTTCCATTCTAACTCCTTGAGAACCTTTGATATACACCAGATCCCCGGACTTAATTATTGACAGAACCTCCTTTCCGGCTTCGTCTGATCTAGAACATTCTAAGATCCAACCATCTTCCATACCAGCATCCCTAGCGCCTTCAGCAATGAACTTGGCTCTACTGCCCACCGTCACCAGAACGTGTGCCACCCTCTTAACTTCGCTTCCCATTTTGTAATGTTCTTGTCTTGTGAATTCTCCCAGTTCTAACATGTCACCTAGTATGACTATTTTTCTACCTATAACATTAGTTTCATTTAAAGTTTTTAATCCATTCATAAGGGCTAAGGGCGAAGAATTGTAACTGTCATCTAATATTACAGACCCACCCTTTCCTTCTAAGAGCCTCATGCGTCCGGGTGCCCTCTCCATGTCTTTTAGAGATTCTACAACATTTGGCAAATTTAATCTATAATGATCAGCTATTATGATGGCTGGCATTGCAGCTAGAATGGAAGCATTTCCTATAACACTATTACAAATGAGATTGTACTTTTTATTATTATAATTAATCTGAGAATGAACATTTTTATTTTTGATATCATTGATAATCATGTTAGCTCTGCAGTCTCCAGTCTTTTCTCCAAAAGAAATAGTCTTGACGTCATCTCTTACTTTTTTACTTATATTAACACAGTCTTCACAGTCAGCATTAAAAATAAAAATACCTCCTTTTTTAAGTCCTTTTACTATGTAAGATTTTTCCTTTAACATCTGCTCTTTGCTATCAAAATTCTCAATATGAACTGGAACTTCTGCGAACTGGGTCATAACAGCTATATCAAGCTTTAACCATTTCATCAGGTTTTTAATGTCTCCTTTATGGTCTGCCCCTATCTCCAATATCAGAATCTTAGGATAATCTTTGGTTCTGATTTCTTTAAAGCCCGCTAGTATGACTTTGGACCATTTGATTATGCTGTTCCAGCCGGTTTTCTGATTGAGCACGGTTAGAGGAACTCCAAACTCACTATTTAAACTTTTTTTATTCTCTCTTACACTCAGTGTCTGAAGCGCAACCGCAATACTGTCTTTGGTGCTGGTCTTACCTATATTCCCAGTTATTCCTATAACCATAGGATTGTGTTTTTTTAATACCTGCTTAGCCTGCCAAGTTATTATGTTTATAATTATTTTTTTAAATAGGTTTTTTAACATTTTTTATATTATATCATAATTACAAACCAATAATCTACACTATTATAGTCTACAAATTAGTAGAAATAATAAGAAAAAACCACTAGAAATTATTAGTTTCTAGTGGTGTCAATCAACGAGTAAGCTGAGCTGTTCTGGCTCTTGTTCGGGCTTTTTTGATACCTTTGTTTGTGAAGGCTCATGATAAAACCCTTCTCTAACAAGAGCGTTGTAGAGCTTCCTGGCCGCTTCTCCACTCAGCCCAACTTCTTCAATTGTTGAGGGCAGGTGGCATCCAAAAAGAGCGATAGTTTCACCACGGGGGAAACATTGCCCCAGACCTAAAAGCTTAAACAGCGCCAATTCCTCCTCTAATGGAGTAGGAATAGACTCCCCATTTTTATACCAGCCCAATCCTCCCTCCTTTAAAGGAGCTTCATGATACCCCAAAAGAAGTAGACTTAACCGAAGAGAATTTTTTAAACCGAAATCCCCATACCCTTTCTCGTTTATTAATTTTTTCTCTTCAAGATACACCACTCTTTTGAGAGCTCTCAAGAAAAGTTCCGTATAGAACGATAGTTTGTAAATCATTTAAGACTCCTAAAAGTTTTATGATTTAAAAAACCATTATAATACTTATGTCTGTAAAAATCAATCTTGATAAAACATAACACAAAAGGTTAGAAAAGCTAGTCTAATTAAAGATTTGGATTAATCTCTTAAAAGTAGTATTATAACTTCAATGGAAAAATTCCAGAGTCGTAAGTTCTTTTTAAAACTTGATTTAACTTAATGGGAGATCAAAATGGGAACAGAAACACATCCAATTTGCCACCAATACGAAGACTTCATGCACCATGTGTTCGAGCACGGCGTGACCAAGGCCGACCGCACCGGTACCGGCACGCGCAGCGTGTTTGGCCATCAGATACGATTCGACTTGAACGAGGGCTTTCCGCTGATCACCACCAAGAAGGTGCATCTGAAAAGCATCATCTACGAGCTGTTGTGGTTCCTGCGTGGTGATGGCAACGCGCGCTGGTTGCAAGAGCACGGTGTAAGCATTTGGGACGAATGGGCCGACCCCGCCACGGGTGACCTCGGTCCAGTGTACGGGGTGCAATGGCGCAGTTGGCCCAAGCCCGGCGGTGGTCACGTGGACCAGATTACAGAGGTGCTGAATACGCTGAAGAAAAACCCCGACTCGCGCCGGATCATAGTCAGCGCCTGGAATGTGGCCGAACTCGATCAAATGGCATTGATGCCATGCCATGCCTTATTTCAGTTCTACGTGGCCGAGGGGCGCTTGTCTTGTCAGCTGTACCAACGCAGCGCCGACATCTTCCTGGGCGTGCCTTTCAACATTGCCAGCTACGCGCTGCTCACCCACATGATGGCTCAGCAATGTGATCTGCGGGTGGGGGACTTTATCTGGACTGGCGGCGACTGCCATATCTACAGCAATCACTTCGATCAGGTGCGCGAGCAACTCAGCCGCGCGCCGTTTGCCTATCCCGTTTTGCACATCAAGCGCCGGCCACCTACCCTGTTTGATTACCAATACAAAGACTTCGAAATACGAGACTATTGGCACCATCCTCCTATCAAGGCACCAATAGCGGTCTAAAGCTTGACCTTCTCTTGACCCTTCCCCTTTTAGAATGAATGTTCTATAATGGGAAGGGTTTTTTGTACACTAAACTTAAAAAGAGGGAATAAAATGGAAATAGTAATCATAGCCGCCATCGACGAAAAGGGTGCTGTTGGCTTAAGTGACAACAAAACAAATCACGACCTTCCTTGGCCAAGAAATTCTTCAGACATGGAGCATTTTTCAAGACAAACAAGGGGTAATGTTGTGGTAATGGGTCATAATACCCACAAAAACCTCAAAAAACTTAATGAGAGGACTGTTTTTATATTATCTCGAACAAATACACATAAAAAAAGACCTGAACCTGAAAAGGCGCTCTGGTTCAGTGACTCAAAAGATCTCCTAAAACACTATAAGGAAAAGTTTTCGGATAAAATACTGTTCATTATTGGTGGCCCAACTGTTTGGGAGCATTTCCTTGGACTAGAAGTTGTAGCCAAACTTATAATAACCTCCATACCAGGAGAACATGAGGCGAATGTTTTCTTCGAACGATTCTTACCAGAAAACTTGGCCCAACAAGAGTCAGGGTGGAAATTAGAAAGTACTCTTGTTCTAGCTGGGACCCAACCTAAAGTACAAGTTCGTACTTGGACTAAAAGACTAAAATAAAACCCCAATAACCTCACACCCCCTTGCAATAAAATGTAAGGGGGATTTTTGTGATATAATTATCGAAGGACTAAATTAATAGTAAATCAAACAATATGGCTTTATCTAACACTAAAATCTTAGAAAATATTAAAAGTGGCGACATTGTAATCCTACCTTTCAAAAAAGAAAATGTGGCAACAAGTAGTGTTGACGTAACTTTGGGAGAATACTATTTTAGAGAGTCTCACAAAGACAGATATACTTCTAACGTATATAATATCTGGGACAAAAATCATACTGACAGAGTCTGGGGTACTGAAGCCCACAAAGCCAAAACCGCTAAAGAAGTTTTTAAAAATATGAAATTTGACTTTATTGGAATAAATCCTACTGACAAAGTCGTATTACTAGAACCCGGAGAAACTATATTGGCCCACACTAATGAATTCATCGGTGGACGCAATCACATTACAACTATGATGAAGGCTAGGTCCACTATGAGTAGGAATTTTATAGAGGTTTGTAAATGTGCTGGCTGGGGCGATGTTGGTTATGTTAATCGCTGGACCATGGAGATTACAAATAATTCAAAATACTATTCTATACCTCTTGTGGTGGGTAGAAGAATTGCTCAGATCATATTCTTCGAGACCGGGAAAACTCTGGAATCTGATGATGACTACTCTAACAAGGGTAAATACCAGACTTCAAAAGATATAAAAGAATTACAAAAGAATTGGAAACCTCAAGAAATGTTACCAAAACTTTGGAAAGACAGAGACATTAAGAAATAATAAAATGCGCTTAAGTAAACTTAAGCACATTTTATTATTTGGTTTAAAACTATTTTACAAAGAGGCTAGTTAGAAACTTCAAGCCCCATAGATCTAGCTGCTCCTGCAATAATCTTCTCAGCTTCTTCTATTGTGTTAGCTGTTAGATCATTAAGCTTGTGTTCAGCAATAGCTCTAATCTGAGCTTTTGTGATTTTACCAGCTTTTTGAATTCCTGGTTTATTAGACCCAGACTTCATACCAAGAACTTCTTTGATCATGGAAGTTGTGGTTGCTGTCTTAGCCACAAAATCATAAGTTCTATCTTCATAAGCATAGATTTTGACAGACAATAACCCTTTCATATCTTTGGTGGCATCATTGAATCTCTTAGTGAAATCTGCAATATTAACACCGGCTTGTCCTAAGGCGGGCCCAAGTGGTGGAGCAGGTACAGCTTTACCAGCCATAATCTGAACCTTTACTTTTTTAGTTACTTTTTTATTTGGATCCATATTTTTAAATTATTGAATTAAATTACTTAAAATTATTAGTTTTTAACTAGCGAAATTGTTTTAAGTAGTTTTAGAAGCTTGTATATAATACACTAAATCTTCTTAACTTGCAAGAAATCGAGCTCAACCGGAGTTTCGCGTCCGAACATGTTAACAAGCACATTTAGCTTGCCTCGAACCTTGTCTATTGTATCTATTTTACCTTCAAAATCCTTAAATGGTCCTTCTGCTACAATAACTAATTCGCCAATTTCATAATCTATGTCATGTATAGGCTCTGGGTTCTTCATTTTACCAAGTAAGAATTCTACCTCTTTGGCTGTAAGAGGAACTGGAGTGTTACCAGCTCCAACAAAACCTGTAACCCTAGGAGTGTTACGTACCACATACCAAGTATAATCATCCACTATCATATCTACAAGAACATATCCTGGATAAACTTTTTCTTCAACCTCTACTCTTTTTCCATTTTTAACCTTTATTTTCTTTTCTACTGGTACAACCACTTCAAATATCCTGTCTCCAAGATCAAGTGACTCCATACGTTGTTTTAAATTCTTCAACACAGCATTCTCGTAACCGCTATAAGTATGTATTGCATACCAGTTACGTTCATTATTATTTACTTGTTTTACATTAGTGAAGCTTATATTGTTCTGATTTGTGTCCATAAATAAATTATATTAAAATTTTATAAAACTATTAAAATGTCTAACTAGAATTTAGAAGTTAAATAGGCTAGAGCTTTCTGGAACAATGTATCCAATCCCCACAAATAACCCCCCACAGCAACAGATATTAAGATAACTGCTACAGTAGAAGCTGTAGCCATTCTATTGCTTGGCCATTTTACATTTTTCATCTCTAGTCTTACTTCACTTAAAAAATTACCTATTTTCATATACTTATAAATATTATTATGTATTTTATTACTATTAAAAAGTCTACATTAACACCTTTATTCACTCCTTATTATACTCTTTTTATTTTATTTTAAAAAGTATTTTTAAAAGGCCTTTCGGCCTCTTAAAAAGATTATAACATATATGTTTAAGCTGCACAAACAGACCCAAACAAAAACTTTCTATTTATTTTATTTCAAAAGTTATAGTTACATTTGACACTATGTCATTTTCTCCAGCCGGAAGATTAAGAGAAGAATCTTTAGAATTAGCCACTGCAGATTCTGCTCTCATCATATACATAGGTTGAGGAGTGTAACTGTCTCCGCTTTCTGAAAAACTTATAATTCTACCAAGCTCTACTCCAAGCTGCTGAGCTAATTTTTGTGCTTTTTGTCTAGCGTCAGTAATAGCTTCTTTCCTGGCTTCATCTTTATAATTTTCTGGTTCATCAATAGAGTATGAAGGACCGGCTACTTCATTAATATCAGCAGAAGAAATCATGCTTAAGACTTTGGAAACGTCGTCAACGTTTCTAACTTTAATTGAGACAGTTTGAGACACTTCATAACCATCTATCGTAGCTGGACCATTATTAGGATAAGTGTATCTAGGATAAGAAGCGTAATTCTCTGTTTTGATATCTTTCTCTTCCACCAAAGTTTTGATCTGATCTAAGGCTTTAGCTACTTTTTGAGATATTTTAGGTTCTACGTCCTTCACAGATTTGCCACTATCTCTGACAGTAAAAGTAATAGTAGATATGTCTGGACTAGCTGAAACTTTGCCTTGTCCTGACACAACTATAGTATTCTGGCCGTTAGTTCCTATTAATTTATTATTTTTATAAACACTAACAATATAAAATCCTGATAGAATAATAAGGAATATTATAAGAATAAAACCGGCTTTGTAAATTTTATCTAGCATATTTTTATTTTAATTATTATACTATTATTATAACACTCGAAACAGGAAAGTGTGTCACAAATTATAAAAAGTTTATAATTTGCTTATATATTCAATCAAAGCATTATACTTTACTATGTCTTGTTCTGATTTGGCTAATTCCAAGGCTCTGTTGGCGAATTTATAAGCTTCATCTTTTTGGATTTTGTCCAAAGCTAAAAACCTTGCAATGCTAGCATAACATTCTGGTTCATTTGGCTCCAATTTACAGTATTCATAATAAGCATTCAGAACATAGTCTCTATCAGTCAATAATCCAGTCAGATACCCAGCCTCATAAACTTTTGCTAAGTTGAGATAAGTTATTGTCTCGCTTTTATTTAGCTTAGTATTGGCTACTGTGATCATGTACTGATAATATTCTAATAAAGTATTATTGTCAGAACCATTATCTATCATGATTGAAAAATTCTGTAACATATTTTCCACGTTCTCATTCTTTATATTATTAGAAGAAGTATCTGTATTAATATTTTCTTTATTACTGCTAACTATCTGATTATTTTTATTAAAATTACCCAAAAAGTATAAAAGGGTGAGGCTCAAAATACTAAACAAAACAACTAATGAGACTTTTTTATTTTTGAATCCATGTACTATCAGTCCGCAGATTGATACAACCAAAAGAAAAACTATAGACCAAAAAGCGTAATAAGTAGATAAAAATACCAATACAAAACTGGTAAGGATTAATAAGCTTATTAGGTTAGAAAATATTTTTTTATTCATTCTTTTTTAAGTCTTACCGATTATTGGCTCTGCACATTGCCAGAAGTGTTGGTGGCACTATTTGATGGTGATACGGAATTGAAAAAACTTATTATTTTTTGTAACAGAGTTTTATCAACACAAACTTCGTCTATACACATTTTATTTTGAGTTTTGCTTAAGCTAGTGTTGGTGACGCTTGATTCATTACCTTCAAGAACTAAGGTCGGGTCATACACATATTCATTCTTAACCAGCATCAGTACCACTCCGCTTCCAGTGTCGCTAGAAAGAGCTATGCCAACGCTTTGCCCAGCATTCATAAGTTTAGCTCCAACTCCAGCCTCTCTGTATGAAAGGGTGATTCTGTCACCTTTTTGTACTGGACCATTTTCAGCACTGACTTTGACAGGAACGCGACCAGAGAAGGCCACAGGAACTCCTTCCGTATTAGAACCAAGTACTATACCAGGGTTAGTTGCAATCACGCCGATAGCAGACTTGGCTACAACAGCTTTGACAACTCCATTCATCTCGAAACTTGCGTCATCTGATTTACCTGTTGGGCTCCAAGAGTGAAGAATATCAGAAAACTGAACTATATGGCCTGGAGAAATGTCTTGCTCATCCGCTGGAAAATTCTCAGCCAAATCTGCTGCCGCATCTACATCAAAGCCATGTGCCCTTATTCTTCCTCCAACCCTCAACTGCTCATCTGCCAAGCGGCTAGTTCTAGCCCCTCCACTCGTAGAAGAAGCTATGCCCACAAAACCATCAGCACCTATAAAAAGTTTAGTTTGATTGCTGGCTCCAATCATGGTAGAAGAAGCTATATCATTAATAATATTATTACCAATGGTAATTGAGCTCGTAGCAGAACTTGAGGCCAGATTACTACGTCCAATAATATAAGAATTAGAAGATAGAACTGTATTATAATAGCCAACAGCTGCAGACTGAGTATTGGTTGCAATATGATTCGTATCATTAACAACAACTGAGCCTGTTATTGGTCCAGTTGTAAAAGATGTTCCATCAGTATACAAGAAGGTTATACTACCATCAACATTCTGTTTTGTATTCGCTATACCTTTACCATTTTTACCAGCTATCCCCATATTAATGTATTTGATAACGGTATTAGTAGTAGCGTCACCGCCAGTTGAAGCCCTTTCTTTTAGTGAGTTAATTTCTTGCTCTTGTCCCGCTACTTGCTGTCTTAGATTATTAACGTTGTTTAGAACGCTATTGGTGTAGTCATTATTGTTTATATTTATATAACATTTATCTCTTTCATTACTATTAAAAACTTTAGACATTGAACAATAGACTCTGAGAGAGACAGCATCTACAAAATTTAAGTTCTGAGTGTTAGGGCTATATACGGTAGCCTGATCTATTATTACCGCTCCTATTTGAGATGGACCACTTCTAACCACATTGGTTGGAGATGCTATATTCTGAATACCGCTCTCTATATTAGCTGTGTTTGTATTTATGTTACTAGGACCACTATGATTGTTAAGATTATCAACTTGAGCGTTCTGTGCATTTACAAAAAAAACCAAACAAGACATTGTGGATATAAATAAAACAGCTCTTTTCATAAGCTTAATTATATAATACAAAAATATAGTTTCATAATAATTATCCACACAATAAACAAACAAAACAAAAATATAAAAAAATTACAAAATATCTGTAGTATAATGTCATTATGAAAAACTTAAGCCTAAATATCTCTATTGGAATAATGCTTGTGCTTATAATATTATTTATATTGTATATCTGGGGGCATAGCATATATCTTAGTAACTGATGGTTTTGATAATTGAAACTACAAATGTTTGTTAGAAATTTTTATTTTGTAAGACATGGAGAGACGATACTCAATTCTGAACAGAAAAGACAAGGAGAAAGAGGTGGTCTCAGTCCAAAAGGTATAGAACAGGCTTTTAAGGTGGGTGCTAGGCTTAGGAATTTTAAAATCAAAAAAATATTTTGTAGCCCTTTTGAAAGAGCCATGCAAACTGCTGACGAAATAAACAAAACATTACAAACCAAAAATATTGAATACACTCCTCTACTTGAAGAACGCAGAAACCCGAGTGAAATAGTAAACTTGGGGTATCAGGATCTGCTAACTAAACAAGCCATAAACTCTATAGATCTAAGCTATCATGATCCTAATGCGCGGTGGGCTGACGAGGAGAATTTTCAAGATCTAAAAGATAGAGCTTTTGAATGTCAGAAATATATAATAGATCGCGCGCCCAACAAAAGTCTTTTTGTGACTCATGGGATTTTTCTAAAGATGCTTTTGTCTACCATGATATATGGCAAAGGATTAACTGTAGAGCAATATATTAGACTTTCTGTCTTTAATCCAGCTGACAATGCGGGATTAACAGTAATCAAATACCATGACTGGAGAATCTTTTCCAAAAATAAATGGGAAATTATTGCTTATAATAGCAACTTCTAATTAACTTCTTCGGCCAGTGTCGGGACTTGATATTATTATTATGCTATAATGATGTCACAATAATTACAAATATATGGAAAATACAACTTTTGAAAATCATACTTTTTCAATTAAAAAATCAATTAGTTTTGGTTGGATGAGAACCAAACAATTTTGGAAAATGATGTTACTCATAATCATTACAGTTATAGCCATAACAGTGCCTTCTAATATATCGTCACAATATAGCTATTATTTGGAAAGTTCTCACCTCCAGCCAACTCCATCTTTTGTTGCAATAAATATACTCTTGCAAATAATAACTCAAATAATATCTATTTGGCTTGGATATAATATAGTTAAAATGGGACTAAAAATGACTTCTGGACACACCGCCAAATACAAAGAAATGTTTCATTATGACAAGGATACGATTAAAAATATTTGGAAATACTTTTTAGGATCATTACTTCTAGGTCTACTTGTAATCCTTGGTTTGATACTATT
>JAUPVO010000002.1 GCA_030916975.1 Patescibacteria group bacterium | reverse complement strand
CCTTTAATTCTTCATCTTTGATCTCAGGAAAAATAGTATGCTCTCTGATCCCAAAAGTCATATTGCCGATATTATCAAGTGAATCTGGATTAAGACCACGGAAGTCTTTAGTACGAGGAAGTGCT
Organism: Patescibacteria group bacterium; assembly: GCA_030916975.1. GTDB lineage: Bacteria > Patescibacteriota > Minisyncoccia > Phycocordibacterales > UBA5272 > JAUPVO01. The sequence continues at coordinate 14,078 of JAUPVO010000002.1, read as the reverse complement.
ATGTTGATAACTTTATCTATGAAATCATACATTCTCTTTCCACGAAGTGTAACTGCTACTCCAATCTGATCTCCTTCTCTGGTTTTGAAAGAAGCGATTGATTGTTTAGCTTTACGTAAAGACGGCTTCTGTCCTGTAATCTTAGCAAGACGGTCCATAACCAAATCGTTCTTGTGTCTATCCTTTTTCATAGCTGAACCAGTAGCTACTGATACAACGATTTTGGATAATTTTGGAGCTGATAATTTGTTAGTGTAATTAAATTGATCTTTTAGAGTATCAAAAGATTTAGACACTCTTTCTTTAGTTGTTATAATTTTTGACATATTTTTGTTCGATGTGCATGATCAGATTATAATAATCCATACATCACACATTTGCTACTATTATCTATATTTTAAAAGTCAAAATATCGAGATAATGTTTACACATTTTAACACAAAAACTCCATTTTGAAAAGTTTTAATTATTGCTCTATATTCTTGGTTATTTTCTTTACAAAAATAGTATCATCTACTAATTCCAAGAACTCAAAACACTCTCCATTCAAAAGAAAGTTTTTAGCTTCAAGACTTTTGGGAACATGCTCTCTTAGATTAGACACAGCCAAAATGCCTCCAGCTTCCAACCTTTCACTCAAAAACTTTACCTCATTATATCTGCTAATATAAGCATCTAGAAAAATAAAATCATACTTTTTATCTTTTAAAATCCCAGTTTCTAAGATAGAAAAATACCTTCCTTGTACAAAATTAATCCTACTTTGTAACTTTGGAAAAAGTTTTTTGATGTTACTCTTAGACTTGTTTATATTCCTTTCATGTTTTTCTAAAGTGTCTAACTGTATATCCTTGTTGCCAAGAACTATAGCTGCAGCAGTAAGCCCTATAGCTGTTCCACATTCTAAAGCTTTTTTAGAATTATAGTCTTTGGTATATTCCGTCAGCTTATCATAAAACTTAAAAGGAAAAGTTCCATCCCTAAAAATCTTCTGATGAACTCTGGTTTTGTAATATAGATATTTTAATTTTAAACCATTTGTAAACATAAAGACTCAAAAATATAAAATTTATTCTGCAAATTATAGCACAAATCAAGTTGAAAGATTTAATCCCCCACACTAAAAATCTTGGCAGGGCTTGTGTGTCCGCTTATAAGACGTATATTACTTGTCTTGAAGAAATGAGAAAGTATTTCTTTGACTTTACTATTAGCTAGCCCCCTCTCAGCTGGAGCTTTTACCCATATCCGAAAAGCATCTTCCTTTAACCTCTCCAACTTTTCTTCTTTGCTGTCTGTTATGACTTTAACTTTAATATACATCTTTTTAATTTATTAAAATAATATGCAGCAGATTCCTATATATTAAATCCTGTTAAAAAGAGGAACTTCTGGCATTTGATTATCTTTGATAAAATTGTATATTTTCATTGAGGTGTTTGGCATAAAAAAGTACAAATGATGAGATATGTCTCCAAGCATATAAAGACTGTCACGAATTATTTCTCTGGCTTCCTCTTGCTCTACTTCATTCTCACTTTTGATTAGCTTGAACGGGGCTTTCTCTTGTATATATTCATCCAGAGATTTGATCTTATCTGTGACCATGTGTAAGGCTTCGTTAACTTTATAGTTTTGTAACAATTCACTATAATCAGAAGATAATTGCGACGATTCCAGTCTTGAGATTATACTTTCTGTGTCTTTTTCATTTAAATAAGTAGAGGATAGCTTTAATATTCTATTAACTTGATTCCCTATACCATTCTGTAAATAGGCTGCATAAGCTTGGTCAATACTCTTTTTAGTAACATCGCTGTCTTCATAAGTAGATACCTCATGACACATCATGAACCTAAGTACGTCTTCTGGAAAGATGGCATACTCTTTGTATTTATCGACTATCTCAAAAGGAGATATCACATTGCCGATGCTTTTACTCATCTTAACTCCACCGCTTATAATATGTCCATTGATATTAATAGTATCACTATTCTTAAGGCCTGTTGAGAATAACATCGCCTGCCAGATAGCTGACTGAGATTTATTATTATCTTTACCACAATACTGAACAACTTCTCCGTCTGTCCAAAACTTTTGGAACAGTTCAGAATTATCCTCTATACCCCAGTTTAGAGTTGAGATATAAGAATTGAGTGCGTCAAACCAAACATACATAACATGATCTTGATCGTTTGGAACTTCAACACCCCAAGGCATTTTAGTTTTGAGCCTGGACACAGAGAAATCGTGCAAACCTTCTGATACAAAATTCTTAATTTCATTCTGCTTAGATTCTGGCTTAACTAAACCTCTCTCATATAGAGCAAGTAAATCTTTTTGGTATTTTGAAAATCTAAAAAAATAATTTTCCTCCTCTGTTATTACGAGATCTCTATTGGGGTGATCTGGACATCTACCTTCTTCATTGAGTTCGCTGTCAGTTTTTTCCATTTCGCAACCAACACAATATTTGATTTTTTGTTTAGCTTTATATATGTCTCCTTTATCAAGACAGATTTGCCACATCTTCTTGGCTGCTTCTATGTGTTTCTGGTCAGTAGTTCTTATAAAAGCATCGTACGAGATGTTGGCTAATGACAGAAAATCTTTAAACCTTTCCGAGTACTTATCAACATATTCTTGAGGAGTAAGATTCTCTTTCTCTGCGCCTTCCCATATCTTTTGTCCATGTTCATCAGTTCCAGTATTAAAAAACACTTCCTTACCTAGAGACCTCTGGAACCGCGCAATGACGTCAGCTCTTACAAATTCCATAGCGTGCCCGATATGAGGATCAGCATTTACATATGGGAGCGTCGTCGTTATATAAAAATTATTTGATTTAGACATTTTAAACTACATTTAATTATAAGTGGAATTATAACAAAATCTACAGAATTAACAATTAGTTCAACTTTTTCTCTATTTCATTACCATGTTGGGGAAGTCTTTCGTTGAGAATATCATTAACTATTTCCATCGCAATCGCAGCAAAAGGAACTGCCAATACAATACCGAGAAACCCTGCCATCTTGGCTCCTATTATAAATGCAATCAATGTTATAATCCCTGGAACACCCACAACTTTATCCATAATCTTTGGATAAAGTATATAACTTTCAAACTGCGATATTATAAAAAATATAATGCCTACTATAATAGCAAATGATAGACCAAAAATAAAATAAGATGTAATAATGGCTGGTATACCAGAAAGCAATAATCCAACCATCGGCACTAACTCTCCAATGAAAGACAAGAATCCGAACAGTGCGGCATAAGGAACGCCAAGAATAGTAAGTGTTACATATACAATAGTTCCAACTATTAATCCCACCAGTATCTGACCCTTAGCCCAAGACCCTATCTTGGCCTCACTTCTAGCCCATAAGTCTAATATGTACTTCTCGTAACTTTTGGGGGTGATTAATTTTAAGAATTTATTAATACCATTTTCTTGTACTGCCAAGTAAAAAGCTAATACAATTGTTATGATAATGTTGGCGACATTACCAAGTATGGCACCTGTTGTTTTAGCTACAGATCCAGCCCCCAAAACGCTCTCTTTCAAAATCGAAAGGAGTTGAACCTGAGAAACATTAGAAGAGGCACTAATTAATCCGTTGGATAGGTTTTGAAAACCAATGGTTTTACCAAATATATCTATATCATTAACTATCTGTGGCAATCTATTGAGAACTTTTACTATATCGTTAACAAGTGTAGGTACCACAAAATAAACAATCACAGCCAATGAAGCAAAGAATAGTATAAAAAGGGAAGATATTGTTACAACTCTGGGGATTTTGTATTCGGACAGGCTTTTAGCTATAGGGTCCATAGTTGAAGCAATTACAAGTCCAACTAACAAAGTCAGAAGAAGGTCTGAGAAGTAAAAAAGGGAGTAAGCGAGACCACACCATAACAATACTCTAACTATAGATCCATTACTTATCCTAAAATTAACAATATTATTATGCATGTAAATATACTTAATTAAGTTATAGCATGTTTGTAAAAAATTGACAATGTGTTATGATGTACATATTAGAAATATTTTTATATAAATCAAAACCATACAATCCCTGTGTCACAAAAAATACTAATCAATAATGCAATCCGATCTCCTGATCTACGAGTAATAGACGATAAAGGAAAAAATCTAGGTGTAATAAGAAAAGAAGAAGCTTTGAGAATAGCTAAAGATGCTGGTCTTGACCTAATTGAAATCTCTAGAACCGGAGACATGTCTGTGGCCAAAATAGCTGATTACGGTAAGTACCAATACGAGCTTTCTAAGAAGTTAAAAGAAGTTAAAGCTAAATCAGCTCCGACAGAAACTAAAAATATTCAACTTTCTGTGGGTATAAGCGAGAATGATATAAGCATCAAAACTCATCAAGCAGCTGAATGGCTAAAAGATGGTGACAGAGTTAAGTTTGAGCTTCAAGTTAAAGGTAGAGGAAAATACATGGAAGAAAACTTTTTGAAAGAAAGACTTAACAGGGTGCTGGCTATCATACCTTGCGACTACAAAATAGCTGAGCCACTTAAAAAGTTACCTCGTGGAGGATTTTCTATTATTATAGAGAATAAATAGTAAGCAAAATTATCCTAAGTTTATCTTACGACTTAACTTGTACTGTATAAGTGCTAGGTATGCCATTAACTCCTTTTTTAATATAAATCTTACCACCTGTTTTACCCCAATTATTAGAATTATAATATATACTAAACATCCACCTGTCATTGTTGGCAATACTGTCATAACTAGTTGGGTCATGTTTGGTATCAACTAAAGAATAAGCCGCGGAAGTGTAACAGTTCGAGTCGGAGCTTTTTTCTAAACACATGTAAAGGTTCTCTAATTGCAAATTAGTTCTAACTGTAAAATATAAAGAGTTAACTGGATTCTTGGTCAAATCAAACACTCCGGAGCCGCTAGAAAGTATTGTTTCTCCCTGATTAGTGTTAGTAGTGGTCTGAATAACTGTGCTAGTTGTTGGAGGTATTACAACCTGCGTAGTAGGTGCTGTTGTCACAGAGCCTACAGAAGAACTGTGATTAGAAGAGCTGGTTAATGTGTAACCATTTTTGGCCCTTGCTATAGCATTTGGATCAGCATTACAAGTCAGTTCTGCTATTTTGGATCTAGTGCTGGGACCAACCCAGGCGTATCTAGAATCTATACCGTATCTCGATTGAAAATTTTTAACAGCATTGTAAGTGTTAACTCCAAAATATCCTGTTGGCCAAACATTTAAATCTCCAGTTAAAACTAAGAAAGATTGTAACTCTGAAACTTGCTGACCACTTGCCCCCTTTTCCATAAATCTATTCAGAACTAAACATGGCATATTAAAATTACTTATCCCTGTGGACACATTTGTATTGTTTGTATTATCAATTGTTGTGTTATTAGAATACTGATCCTCACATGCAGAAGAAGAAACTGGGGTATTGTGTAATGCACTCTCTTGTAACAAGTTAATATAATTATTATAGGCTATTTTTCTCTCTGGCGTATTGATGGTTGCATTTTCAATCTGAGCAAATACTATATCCATAATATTGTCCGGCAATCTTGAGCTAGCACAATTAGTAGAAGCGGCCTCCCTGACCCCAACCTGGTAAGCTGCGCTTGAATCTTTTGGAGTTGTAGTTAATATGTATTGATAAGATCTGGCAACTTGATCCATAGCACTTTTTTGAGCTGGATTTAATGCATACTGGCTAGAGAGTCTGTCAAGAAGATAATCAACATCATCTCTTATATAATTAGAATTCTTATCATCCTCCTTAGTTAAACCAACAGAAGTTGAGGTCGTTACTGGAATAATGTTGGTGTTATTAGCACTTGATGTGGTGACTGCAGTTTGCTGCGGATTATAATATTGGTTAGAACCCGAACTCCACCAATTTCCAAGTGTAGCTGTCTGAGAAAAAGCTACACCAAAAATAGTAAGCCCAGTTATCGCCAAAATTATTTTGAAATTACTCATGTTACTATTATAAACCAAATAATAGTAAAATTATTATAATTATACACAATAGCAACCTTTTGAGTAATATAAAGTAGCTTACTTAAATATCCAGTTCCAAACCTCAAATAAATTCTTCTGCACGCCCGAAATACCAGAAATATTATCTGTTTTCTTATTTAAATCACTCCGAACATCTTCTATTGCCACATCTAACGCAATAAGCTGCTTGGAAGGTATATCTTGGCCGGTCTTGTCATATATAGACTCGTCTATTTTTGTTTGATTTATTTGATTTTTGGGAATAACTCTACTCTCTTTTAAACTTATCTGACTTAAAGTCTTTATCTCATGAGTTTTTTCTGTTTCTGTTACAGAAAGCTTGTCACTTATTAAAGGGCTTTGACTTGTAAAGCTTTGCTCTATGTGTATTTGCTCTAATAGAGGACTATTTATCTCATGTTTCGGTTCATATTTAGAAATAATGTCTTGATTGGGAGAAAGAATTTTAACGTTACTTAACCTTTGAAAATTAAAAATTCTGCCGTCAATAATTAATTCTGATTTTTTAGCGATTATTAAATGTCTTGGTAAAATATAATATCCTTGATCAGAATTTATCATAAACCCTCCCAAGTCCAAATCTTCTTCATTATTATTTTTTATAATTATGTAATCCTCTCCCACTTCTTTTATGATCACATCAGGCAAAGCCACATGAACATTAATTCTCTCTGATCCGTAAGCAGAGGGCAATTGAACCTCTACAAAAGCTATATACTTTCCTTTATTATAATATCTGTGGGTTGTAGAGGCTCCGTAACTTTCAGCCCCGTCACCATAAGACCAATAGGTGGTAACTGGTAAAGTTTTATTTTTCGAATTAATGCTCTTCACAAAAAATTCTGTGTCTGCTCCCGCTACCGTCCAGACATCTTTCGGGGTAATCATTTTCAAATCTCCCAGAACATAAGTTCTATGGGTATAACCTTTTGTAAAATTAGTTGCAGTACTCCCTTCTTCTTTTGGATTTTGATCAGTCTCGCTTTCTTCATTTTCATTATTATTTGAATTAGAATTATCTGTATCCTCAGAATTGCCTTCTGGTAAATCATTCACATCTAATATCTTCCAAGGGCTAGCCAAAGCGTGATAAACTCTGCCTCCTTCGTATTGCCAGGTTCCACCATTACTTTTTGTACCAGAGTCAGCATGGCTTTCATAGTGAAGAGGGTCCATAATACTCTCACCACCATCATTCTGCATATGAATAACACTTCCGCTATTAGACAAGCTATAAAAAGGAACCGGTAGTAACTCGTTATTATTCTGATCATAAACTGACTTAAAATTATCAAGATTTTTGGATAAAATAACCCTCTCCCCTGACTTCAACATCAATGAATGTTCTGACAGCCTGTCATAATTTTTAGTTGTTGTGCCAACTTTAATGTAAAGTGCAGCCAAGTCTATGTCTTGATCTTGGTCATTATATAATTCTATCCACTCATTAGAGCTTCCTGGTGCCGGAGCATACATTATCTCTGTTATCAGAATAGCACTGACGTTGTAATAGAACATGGGTATCATAAACAATAAAAAGGTGATTTGCTTCATATATTAACTACTCACCTCTTTATTACTTTATAATCAATCTTCAAGGTTAAGTAACTTTTTTAATTTATCATCTATATCACCTTGACTATTTCGGCTATTGTCACCACCTCTATTATTAGCGAGAGAAATATTATCAATACGTTTATTTAAATTATTGTAGCTTCTTCTTTTTTCTAATTCTTCTTTTTCTTTATCTTCTGGAGGTCTCTCATTTCTTTTTAGTTCTTCTTTTTCTTTTATTTTATTCTTATAGCTAATAGATTCTTCTATACTTTTTTTATTCTTATTTTCTATATTTTCCCAATCATTCTCTTTTCTAACATCTAAAGCAATTGCTGCTTCTAGAGCATCTCTAAGAGCAGTATTAGTTCCTGTGTTATTTCTACCTCTTCTATTTTCTGGTCTTCTAACTTTGTTACTATTACTGTTGTTATTTATATTGTTGTTTGCATCCTCTTCTTTTGTAAAATCTTTTACATTATCATTAAGTGTCTCGTCTTGAACATTATCTTTCTGATTCCTATTATCATTATTATAAATTTCTTTTGTTGGCCTATTTTGATAACTACTTCGTGAATTTTCTTCATATCTTCTGGAGTTATTATTTTTATATGAGTTACTTCTATTAGATGTCTCGTTTCTATCACCATTGTATGTGTTGTATGAATTACTCCTGTTAAAAGTTTTGTCTTCTGCTCTATTTACTAGACCACTTGGTGTCACCGCATCTTTTAAAATACTTTTAATCATTTCATTATTTTTCTCTTCAATCTTTTTTACTGTAAAAGCATCCAAAACTGGCAAATACCACTCTTGAATATCTGCTTCTGCTAATTTCTTTTCTTTACCATAAATAATCCTAGAGTGAGCTACAATAGCTGGAACATAATTCTCAGTTACGTTTTCTATTGGCGGCATAGTTTTAGCGGAAAAAGGTTTAGATCCAACACCTTCAATAGAAAGCCTCAAGTATATTTGCCTAGCTCCAAGATTAACAATATCATCAGCCGTGAATTGTGGCGCGAATTCTTTTTCTAAAATTTCAGCATCATTGGCACCCACTCTAAAAGTTATCATGGAGCCAACATTACCGAAAACTGCACTTCTAACATTATCTGACAGCTGATCTATATATTGGTGAGCAATTACTAGTCCTAGATTATATTTTCTAGCCTGAGAAAGTATTTGCGCAAAAGAATCGTTTACGAAATTTTGGAATTCGTCTACATAGAAATAAAATGGGGCTGAATTTTTTAAATTCTCTTCAGAGAGATTGGCTCTGCTCATAGCTGCCAGATATATTTTGGTGATAAGTAGAGATCCTATCAAGTTCACATTCTCACTACCTGTCTGTCCAATGGAGAAATTACAAATCAATATTTTTTTCTCATCCATTATCTTACGAACATCAAAACTGGTGTGTGCTTGTCCCACTATATTACGTATCATCGGAGTCATAATAAATTGTCCAATCTTATTCTGTATTGCTGCTGTAGCTTCTTTTACATACCTATCTTCATACTTAGCAAATTCATCTCTCCAGAAACTAAGCACTGCAGGATCTTTTACATTTGAAACTATTTTCTTTCTATACTCTTTATCTGAGAATATTCTATTAATACCCATAAGAGATTCTCCTTCATTCTCAAGCAGAGAGAGTATAGCATTGTTGAGTAAATACACCATACGCCCAGAGAAAACATCTTCTCCAAAAACTTTCTTAAAAGTATCCATAAGACCGGATGCTACCAAGTGTCTGTAATCCTCATCTACATGCTCTAATATGTTTAGAGCCACCGGATACTTTGTATCAAAGGGAGCAAAATAAACAACATCACCAATACGATCCTCCGGAACATACTTGAGCAACTTCTCAGCCGTAGTACCATGAGGGTCTATAAAACATAAGCCTTCGCCGTTCTGTATATCTTGTATGGCCATGTTCTCCAGTAGCGTAGACTTTCCCATACCTGTTTTACCTATAACGTACATGTGTCTAGTTCTATCCTCTGCTCTAATACCAAACTTTTCATTAATACCCCTAAAATCAGTCAGCCCAAAATAGGTAACTTTTGATTTTGCATCCTGCTCTTCTGATTCATATTGTTCCCTGTGATTATCTTGAGTACTCATAATTTAGTTAAACCTAAAAAGATTATATCATAATTATAAGAATCAAATCCCTACAAACTCTCAGAATTGTTTCTTTTGGACATATCTATCGTTGCAAGTAAGATGATTATCCCGATTACTATACTCATGACATCTCTTATGGTTTCTCCTAGATAAAGCCACGGACTAATAAGTACGGCTATTGCTAATATTCTAATTACTGTTTTTTGCATTAGTCTGATTATACCATAAAAATAAGAATTTATTGGGGATAAAAATATTGACCAAACTAGTATAAAATGATACATTATAAGTATTATTTTCTTTCCATTTATTATTTTATTTCCTTTCATTTATTTATGCAAAAACAGAAAATCATCACAGGCCTGTGGAAATTCCACGAAAAAGTACCTGAGAAGCAGCTTATAGAAGTTGCAACAGAGTGGGCCAAAGAAGATAGATACACTCACCTATATATTCGTAAAGTTTCAAAAGATCAATACGGAATAGGGTTCATGTATGATATGAAAGATACGTCTGACTCCAAAAAAACATACAACTCTTTTTTTGAAGAAGTTTCAGATAGACTCAAAAGACAATTTGGAAATGACTTGGTCGGCTGGGATATTAGCTCATCAACGATTATTATAAAATAGACATAGTGAAATAAGATGGAAATATAAAAACTCACCCTCTGGGTGAGTTTTTAATTAAAAAAAATAGAACTATATCTCAATTGTTACCTCCTCGTAATTAGAATCAAGGACATCATTCATACCTTCGGTGAAGCGAACTTTACCTCGAAATGTTTTATCTCCAAAAAGTTTTGGAATAAAATCTCTGTCAGCTGGAAGCATTTCCTGATATGGTACATCTTTGAATGAAAACCAAGTCGGGTCCTGCATCTCATCCGTCCCAACCGCTTCTCCTTCAAAATTTTCGGTAAAATATATTGCTACAGAAAAATCTGGCTCCTTCGAATTGTTTTTGAAAAAATAAAAATCGATAACTGCTTTTGGAATGAGATCTTCTCTTTTAGTTTTAATCCCTTCTCCAGTCTCTTCATACAACTCTCTACATGCAGTGTCTCGAACCGTTTCATCCTCTGGCTCTGATTTACCACCAAAACCATTCCATTTTCCTGCGCCAACTTTTTTCATTTTACGCGCCAAAAGGATTTGGTTGTTTTTTACAGGGAACACTAAAGTTGCTTTCATAGAATATCTCCTTATATTAATCTCCTCTTACCACCCTCCCAACAGTGAGGATTTAATATATTTATTATAACATTAATCCTGATGAAGTAAGGTTGTAACTACTGATTTAGTGCGCGATCGAGGACTTGAACCTCGGACCTTTCGAGTATCAGTCGAATGCTCTAGCCAGCTGAGCTAATCGCGCGTACTTTGTAAGTCATAATATAATAGCATAAATCTATTAGACTTTCAATCTAACTTTATCTTAATATTAACTATAAATAATCCCAAAAAGCTTAAGCTAATCGTTGACCACTAAACCGTCACTGAGCGATATTACCTTATCAACTATGTCCTTATATTCTTCCTCATGAGTAACCATAACAATAGTCAAACCTTCCTCTTTGTTAAGCTTTTTAAAAATATTAATGACTTTATCACTATTTTCTATATCCAAATTAGCTGTTGGCTCATCAGCAAAAAGTATTTTTGGTTTGTGAGCTATGGCTCTTGCTATAGCAACACGCTGTTGCTCTCCTCCAGATAGCTCTGAAGGTAAATTACCGAGCCTATGCCCAAGCCCAACTTGATCAAGAGATTTCTCTGCGACCTTAGAAGCGTCTTTGTACTTGTGTCCCATTTGCATCAAAGGAAGAGAAACATTTTCCAGGGCTGACAACTCTGGTATAAGTGAATAGTCCTGGAAAACATAACCTAGCACTTTTAGTCTAAACTCACTCCTCTGCCCCTCCTTCATATTGTGAGTATTTGCGTTATCTATTATTATTTCTCCAGAGCTTGGCTCATCAAGCAGTGATAGTTGATACATACAAGTACTTTTACCGGCTCCGGATCTTCCCATAATCGCCACAAACTCTCCTTCAAAAATATCCAAATTAACACCTTTTAAAACTTTGGTTATCTTTTCTCCATCTTTGAATTCTTTAACAAGATTTCTAACTTTAATAATTTCTTTTTTCATAAGTTTTTTATTTTGTAATTAATTGCGACCCAATATAGCATCTAAAGTATTTCTTTTAACTACCATCCAGGACGGAATCAACCCCGCCAAGAATGCAGCTCCTATTAAAACTGCGACTTTTATTAAAGTTGGCTGTAGATCAGCAACCAGAATACCATCAGAAAAAGGAAAATCAATTGGATGTGATTGGAAGCCGGGCACTAATAAGAAAAATACAATCAAAACTCCAAGCACTGAACCTAAAAAGGCGTAGAGAATAGCTTGAAAAATATAAGACCATAATATGGTGGATTTATTTATTCCTATACCTTTAAGTATTCCTATTTGGCGAGTTCTTGTTAGAGCGTTAATAAATATAACAATAAATAGAACTGTTACCGCCACGACCATCAGTATGAAACCAAAAGCATTACCAAGAGCGCCGAACAAACTTTTCATGTTAACCACAAAAACTGGTAAACTCTCATCGAAAGTCTGTATCTTGGCGTATTTATCAAAACCGTTATTAACTAAAACATCCTTAACATATGTTGGAGTGGTTTTATCACTTACTCTAACCGATATCTCATCCACGTCTGAAATGTTTTTGTTAGAGAGTTTTCTTAATTCTTCATCAACCATAAAAACAGAACTAGATAAATCCCCAGCTTTTACTTTCATAATACCTTTTACCACATATTCATATGGAGTGCTGGTGCCTACAGCGATTCTAACTCTTGTGCCGGGCTCAACATCGCGAAGGGCCGTCGTGTCTACGTCACTAACAATACTATATTTAGCCAAAACATCTTTACCGACAAGAATGTATTTGCTGGCATCTTCTTTTTTCAAATACTCCCCTTCTAACATGTTCTCTGATAGATGAGTGACTGAATCTTCTGCGTCAGGATCAATACCTCTAATCATAACTTGCTTTTTATTGGCAATATCATCACTTTTTCTCGTTAGATAATTAGCTTCTATGCTTCCTGCTGCCAAGTATCTAGCCACAAATCCATCAACCCCATCTATTCCTCTTAAAGCGCTCTCTATTTCTCCGGATCTTTCTACTTTTGACTTTTTTTCAAGTGGAGTAACAACAACATCTCCAGAGTATTTGTCTCGAAAAGCCACTTCAGACCCTTGTATAAGCCCAACTAAGATTCCAGAGATGACCATTACAGTTAAAAACAGCAATAGAATTGTAAACACAGTAAAAAAGGTCACCCATTTACTAGAGTGTTGTATATTTCTCTTTGCCAAAAACCAGCCAAGCTTGAAAGAATTCATATCAAAAGTGATTATATCACAATAATATTTCTTTTAAAATACTACTAACTAAAGAGTTTACTGCCTATAAATAATGTCTTTGACTTTGTCTATGACTTTGTAGGATGAAGATTTTATAAGTTTTACCTCTTCGTCTGTAAGTTTAGACAAAACGTAGTAATTTAATTGCATTTTTGGGTTATTTTTAGGGCCTATACCAACTCTAATTCTATAGAAATCCACAGTTCCTAATTCTTTGATAACACTCTCTACCCCATTGTGTCCTCCAGAAGATCTTCCAAAAGATAATTTTACTTCACCTATCGGAATATCCATATCATCATAAACTATTACCAGATTACTTCTTTCTTTTGTATTATTACTATTTTTATTATCATTAGTGAGCGCCTTATCTTGGTTTATGTTTTTTATTTTGGATTTTAGATTATCCCAAAAATTCTTATACCTAAGCTCATCTTTTATGAACTTTCCACTATGATTCATAAAAGTGTCAGTCTCAAAGTATTTTATATCTACCAATCTTTTCTTTTCTTCAGGGAGAGAAGATAAGTCTTTTTCTAGCTTTTCAAAAAGATTTTGCTTAATTATTTCATCGCAAACTATTCTGCCAGCATTATGCCGAGTCTTTTCATACTCTTTCCCAGGATTACCAAGAGAAAATATGTATAGGATTTGGGGTTTATTCATGATAATAAATTATATCATGTTATTTTTATCTTTTTTAATAATCTTTACTGCAATAAAAAGTAAGCTGAATTAGCGTTACCGTTTTGTGAAATCGCAACGTAAGCAGTATAATAACCCGTAGGAAAAGCAGGGTCAATATAATAATCTTTTAAGATAAAACCATTACCTCCTCTAACCCAACCAGTAGTTGGCATTTTTGACCAATTACTTCTAGTATTACAGAAGTTATTG
>JAUPVO010000023.1 GCA_030916975.1 Patescibacteria group bacterium | reverse complement strand
TAATCTGAATCAAACTTCTCTGTGTTATACTTTTTCCCGTCGTAAATATAGTATGACTTCTCTATAGGATTACAAGGGGCTTTAATACAAACTATAGGCATCTTATCTATGATTTTCTCTGTTGGACATGCTTTTATTTTGACATCTTCAACTTCACTTTTAGTTGTAGTAGAAGTCTCATCAAAATACTCTTTACAATATGGTTTTATTTTTTGAGTTAGACAGTACATTCTAGTACATCCAGCAGGACTGCTTGTAGAAGATTTGATGCAAGTATTACATCCATCAAAGAATACTTTACAGCTATCTGTAACTGGTCTATCTTTTATATCCTCTTTGTCATCTTTTTGATGACAAAAATGTTTTTTAAGTTGGCCTAAAGTAAGAGGGCCTACATAACCAGTATTCGATATATTATTTTCCTTTTGATATTCTTTTACAGCCTTTAATGTAGCTGGCCCAAAATATCCAGTATTTAAATCTTGTTTTAGATGACCTTTTTCTATAAGTTTATCTTGAAGATCTTTCACTTCTTGATATCTATTATTCCTGGCACTATCCCCATATTTGAGGTTTTTGGCAAAGATAACACACTCTACTGCAGAGTTTTCATTAGCTTTAATAGCCGTAACCTTAAGATTATCCCCAGCACTAATAGCTGTAACAGCTACTTGGGCTAAAGCTAAACTGCTGAGAAGTAAACTGGCTGAAGTTGTAATTAATAACTTTTTCATGTTTTTGTTTTATGTAAATAATTAGTTACAAATATTTATTTTAATTATATTATTAGATCAATAACTTATTTGTACTTATTATTATAACACCAGAACATCTAGGTGTGTGACTAAAACGTGCACAATATGGCTAGCCAAAAACACCTTTAGGATATATAATAATATAATTATGCCAACCTCGTTTGCTAGAATATTTAATCTTCATACTGATGAAGAAAATAAAGAAAAAGTATTAGAAAGTGTTAAAAAGAGTGTATCTTTTAGCGGTCCCAACCTCTGGATATTGGCTTTGGCTATACTTATAGCTTCTATAGGTCTTAATCTAAACTCTGTGGCTGTTATTATAGGAGCCATGTTAATATCTCCTCTCATGGGACCAATAGTAGCGGCAGGTTTTGCTCTTGGAATGTATGACTTTGACTTATTAAAAAGATCAGTTAGAAACCTTGGGTTAGCCACTTTAACTGGACTGATAGTATCTACTTTATATTTTTGGATTAGCCCTTTCAAAGAGGTTCAGTCTGAAATATTAGCCAGAACCTCTCCTACAATATACGATATCTTTATCGCATTGCTTGGAGGTTTGGTTGGAGTTATAGCCATTACCAGAATGGAGAAAGGTAATCCTATACCTGGAGTTGCTATAGCTACCGCCCTCATGCCCCCACTATGTACCGCTGGATACGGGTTGGCTACCGGTAATCTAAAATACTTTGGAGGGGCACTCTTTTTATATGTTATAAATTGTGTTTTTATATGTATAGCCACATACACTATTGTAAAAATTCTAAAATATCCAATAGTAACTCATATACAAAAGAAAAATCAGATCAAGATTAGAAATATAATGGCTACCATAACCATTATAATGATATTGCCCAGCACTTATTTTGCTGTTTTATTATATGAAAGACAGAAATACGATGATTCGATTAATAAGTTCATACAAACTGAATTCACTGACAAAGGTGATGTTATAATTTTTAAAAAGACTGATGGATTTTCTAATCCAAAAACTTTAGAACTGGCCTTTCTGAATGATAAATATAATAATGAAGATGAGACTAATTTAAATGAAAAACTAAAAATATATGATATCAAAAATACTAAACTTACAATAAAACATGATGATTCTTCTTATCTGATCAATGATATGAAAAATGAAGTTAATCAAAAAGATAGTATAATATTACAGAATAATAATCTTCTGAACGAATTGCAACAGCAAGTTTCTAATAACAATAATTTAGATAACAAAAAAATTCTTAATGAGATTAGAGTATTTATACCAACCATTGAATCCATTTCCATATCCAAACAAAAAGTCTATTCTGCTAGTGATACCGAATCAGAGATAACTTCTCTCATCTACTCATCTAAAGCACCTTTGACTAGCAAAGAAGAAACCGACCTATTGATATGGTCTAGCTCTAGACTCAATACCAACAATGTACATATATTTAGACAGAATTCTTAATCTCCAAACACATAAACAAAGGAAATTCTTTTCGCGCGATATTCTCTCTAACAGAATGTTTACCGCTAGACTCTCTATTACTAATCCACTCTTCCAATCGTATTACTGCCATATCATTTTTGGATAAGATTTTAAAATAGTATTGAAGTGGTCTATGATAAGAATAGGTGTATTCTTTTTCATTCTCTTTTCTTACGCCTGGAGTCATATCTAATTTTATCTTGTCTTCAGACATATACTTTTCCACCCTGCGTATCTGCACGTCTTCTTTACCAACCATGTCATAAACCCAGCTAGAGTATTTTGGTATTCTAAAAGACGGGTGATTGATTACAAAAAAAATCCTAGTATCTTTGTTAGATACCACTTTAATATTATCTATAACTTTCTTGAAATTTTCAATATTTTGTAAAGCCAATACACATATAATTACATCAAAGCTTTGATATTTGTTACTATTTTTATCAAAATATTCTCCTGCAAAATCTTCAGCATTAGCAACTTTATAATTAATGTTTCTATTATTTTTAATAGCAATATTAATTAATTCTTTTCCAGCATCAAAAGCTTCTACTGCTGCTCCCATTCTATGCAGCTCATCAGATATTTGTCCTTGGCCACAGGCAATATCTAAGAGGCTCTTACCTTTAACTGGGCCAATCATTCTAAATAGATTAGGTATAATTATTTGGCTGTGATAGTTCTTGTCAGAGTTAAGGTATTTATCATAGCTCTCTGAAACAGAACCCCAATCTGTTTTTGTTTTATTTTGCATTTATTATAGTATTTATTTTATACATCCAAATCTGCTAAGTGAGCGTAAGTTTGAATGAATGATTTACGAGCTCCCACTTCTGAACCCATTAACATTTCGAATATTTCATCAGCTTCTTCAGCAGCTTCTATGTCAACTTGTTTAAGGGTTCTGTTTTTAACATCCATGGTAGTTTCTTTCAATTCATCTGGATTCATTTCTCCGAGACCCTTGTAGCGCTGTATTCTCCACTTTTTAGAAACATTTTTCTTAGAGTCTTCTGCCTCTACCTCATCCCCTCCTTCACTAGACTCGCCACCTTCTTCACTAATCTCAGCCTCTTCTTCTCCAATTATATTAAACTTCTCCTCATCACTATAAGCATAATGAGTTTCTTTTCCTCTAGATATTTTATAGAGCGGTGGCTGCGCTATGTATATGTGACCCCTTTCTATAATCTCTTTATAGTATCTATAGAAAAAAGTAAGTAGTAAAGTTCTAATATGAGCTCCGTCAACATCGGCATCAGTAGCAATTATTATCTTATGATATCTTAACTTAGATATGTCAAAAGTATCTCCAATAGCGGCTCCCATAGCTAGAACAAGATTCTTGATCTGCTCACTAGCTAGCATTTTATCAAGTCTAGCACGCTCTACGTTTAGTATTTTACCTCTAAGCGGAAGTATAGCCTGCGTTCTTCTATCTCGTCCCATTTTGGCACTACCTCCAGCCGAATCTCCCTCCACGATAAATAACTCAGAATCTTCTGGGTCTGGTGATTGGCAATCAGCTAATTTACCAGGTAGTCTCATTCCATCTAGCACACCTTTACGAAGAATTGAGTCTTTTGCGGCTTTGGCAGCTTTACGAGCTCTCATAGCTAATAAGCTTTTTCCTATTATCTCTTTTGCGTCATCAGGGTTTTCTTCTAAAAATTCTGCAAAAGCTTCTCCAAATATATTAGAAACTGCTGTCTGAGCCTCCATGGATCCAAGCTTAGCTTTGGTTTGTCCTTCAAATTGTATCTCACGCATCTTAACGGATACCACTGCAGTTAAGCCTTCAAGTACGTCATCTCCGCTCAGGTTCTCATCTTTTTCTTTTAGAATATTATTCTTGCGGGCATAAGAATTTATAAGACGAGTTAAACTTGTTCTAAAACCAGTGATATGGGTACCCCCTTCTGGGTTATAAGTATTATTAGCAAAAGCTACTATCTTAGTAGTAAGATCATCAACATATTGAAGAGAAATCTCAACTAAAACATTTTCGCTTTCTTTTTCTACATAAAAGATGTTTTTGTGTAGAACCTTATTATTCATATTATAATGCTTAACCAATGACTTCAGCCCTCCTTCAAAATAGAAAACTTTACTAATTACTGGCAAGCCAAAATCGTAAAGATAAGTCTGACCTTCTAGATCAAGCTCTTCTTTATAATCACGAGCATCGATACATATTATCTCAGTTCCTTTGATGAGATAAGCTTGTTGTCTAATATGATTAACTATCTTCTCCCAGTTAAAAGTAGTTCCTTCTTTGAATATCGTTGGATCTGGTTTGAACTGAACTATGGTTCCATTTAATTTACTTTTACCTATTTCTTTTACTTTTGCTTTAGGAACTCCAATATTATACTCTTGCACGAAAACCCCACCGTCACGATGAACTTCTACTTTACAGTCAGTAGACAAGGCATTAACAACAGAAGCTCCTACTCCATGAAGACCTCCTGAAAACTTATAATTACCATCTTCTTTTTCATTGTCAAATTTACCTCCTCCATGAAGTGTAGTCATCACTACTTGCAAGGCTGAAATCTTAAGCTTCGGATGTATGTCAACTGGTATACCTCTACCATTATCAACGACCCTAATTACATTATCAGGGAGTATAGCCACTTCTATTCTATTTGCATAATTATTCATGGCCTCATCACGAGAGTTGTCAAAAATCTCCCATATCAAATGATGAAGTCCTTCTGGACCAGTAGAACCGATGTACATTCCTGGGCGCTTACGTACAGGCTCAAGCCCTTCTAGAACCTGAATAGAATCTGCCCCATATGAATTTTTAGATGTTTTCTTTTCTGCCATAGATGTATAAAATAGTCTTTATAAAATAAGCGTTTTATAATAATAATTTAAAAACTCCAACCTTTTTTCTCTTTTAATTATAACATTTTTATAAAGATAATTACACTTGACCGTGAAATACTCCTGTGTTAGAATATTGTAAGTTTGCTAGAAACAAACCAATAAGATCGTTTTTAACACTTCACATTTTCTTTAATTTTTAAGGAGACTCGAATGTCTGGAACTCTGACCCATGAAAAAAAATTAGCTAGATTTGCTATACAAGTACTTTTTTTCTACATAATTACTGCTGTGGAAACAATAATTATACTCCCAATAATATCGCTTTTTGCGCCAGATAAAAACACTTTTTGGCTGATCATAATTGGCCTGCTAATTATTGCAATTATGGGAGCGAAAACTTTAACTAAGAAATTTTTATCCCCAAAAAGAGAAAAGGTTATTTAACCTTTTCTTCTCCACATACCTGCCCGCCCTTAGATCAGGGATTGATCTGGGGGCGTTTTGTATTTATTATATAGATATTTTAAAATAAAAATAAAATTTGAAATAAATTAATTTAATAACTGTAATAGATAATGTAAGCTTACAGATTGATGATAAACATAATAAAATCTTAATTCATAAATATAACAAAAAATACTAAACACTAAATAACAAGATAACATAAGTAACAATTCAATATGAGAAATACTAAAACTTTTAAAACTTTAGCTGGCGCAACTCTCGGAGTTGCAAGTCTCGGAGCAACATTTGCCCTAGCAGACACTAATCAGATTAATACACAGAATACCAATTCTAATATAGAAAGGAAACAGGGTTTCCAGAATCTAACAAGCTCTCAAAAAGAAGCACTAAAACAGGCTCATACTCTAATTAAAGAAGGAAAACAGGATGAGGCAAAAAAAGTACTTGATGCTGCAGGATTACAGTCCATGAAAGAAATGAGGGGTGGCAAGCAGAAAAAAGCTGATATGAATCAGGTGGAGCAAGCAATAATCAGCGGAGATTACGCAAGCTTTAAAACTGCAGCTTCTGGAACGGCTTTACAGAATATAACGCAAGAAGTGTTTAACTCTCTAAAAGCCCCAACGGCAGCAAAGCAGGCGGCTGATGCACAGATACAGAATATATTGAAAAATGCTGGTATTGAAATGAAACATGAAAAAAATATAAGCCCGACCAAACAGGCAAATTAAAGGGAAACTGCTTGGTCTAAAAAAAACAAAGTTGTAAATATAACAATAATTAACAAATAAAAATACTAGAGGTGCTCTAGTATTTTTATTTGTTAATTTTATTTTGCCTGGCTATTTAATATTTCTATAAACTTTTCCCCTCTATCGTACTCATTCAGAAACATTCCAAAACTAGCAAATCCTGGAGAGAACAGAATAATACCGCTGTTATATGCTATCTCAGTTGCCTCTTTGACGGCTAGCTCAAGACTACTGGCAGTAATATAATGAGTAAAATTCCTATCATTAAACATCCTAATCATTTTCTGGGACCCGTTTGTAGTATCGTTATCTAAAATAATAATACTCTTAATAAGATTCTTATTCTTGTGCTCAATTATCTCTGTGACTAATTTTGTAATTTCCAACTCTTTATCCCTGCCACCACAAATAAGAATTATCTGGTCTTTTTTGAACGATTTTAGCGCAGCCAAAAGAGCATCTGGAGTGGTAGAAGTCGAATCATTGTAATAAGAAACGCCTCCCAGAACCTTGACTAGCTCAAGCCTCCCTGGAACACCAGTAAAAGTATTCAAGGTTTTCTGTATAATAGCAGAATCAGCTCCATATTCTCTGACAGCTCTGACCGCGAGAGCTAAGTTAACTTTATTATGGTCACCCAAAAGTAATGATTTGAATTCCTGAGCACACTCCTCCACCTCTTTTTCACCTATTACTATTTTCTTACTCGGTAATTGTTTAAAATTATTTACTTGATTTTGACTCAAACACTTTTCTATTTCTTCATAAATCTTATCTGTAGCTATAAAGACATCACCTTCTTTTTGATTTAAAAATATAGCAGCCTTATCCTCAAAGTAATCATTCATGGATCCTTTATAATAGTTCATGTGGTCTGACATAAACGTAGTGAATACAGCTATTTGAGGGCTGTAATTTATATCATTAAAACCTTGCAAAACCCAAGAATCGAGCTCCATAACAATAGTATCACCTGCTTTTATATTTTTAAGATTCTCCAAAGTGGCTATGTTTTGTATATTACCTCCAAAATAAACTTTTTTGAGAGTCTTATTATTCTCATTTTCTGATATAAGATATTCTTCTATAATATTTTTAATTAAAAAAGTTGTTGTTGTTTTGCCTCTAGTCCCAGTAACTCCGATTACTTTAATATTTTCTTTGGCTAAATGAGTATTATTATATTCTCTAATAATCTCACAGAAAAGTGAACCTTCTTGATAGACTTTTTTATTATTCTCTTTTGCAAATAACAAATACTCATTATTCTTTGGAACACCCGAAGCCTGTATTACATAATCACAATTAATAAAGTCTTCTTTCCTATGCTCCCCTAATCTTAAAACTATTCTCCTATTCCCGCTCTCATCCAAGAAATTCTCAAACAGTTCTTTTCTATTTAGATAAGAATTATTTTCATCAAGATTGCTAAAATACTTTATCCTCACAAAATCCTCTAATTCCTGTAAACTCTTTTCAAGTTCAGATTCACTTTTCATATCAGTCACCAGAACATTGGCACCAGTTTCAATCAAAAACTTAACAACATTAGCCCCTCTACCAAGATAACCAAAGCCTTGTTTTGTTATATTTTTATTTTTAAAATACTTTTCGTAATCTAATTGCATAAATCATAATTAAAACTACTTCTCATAAACTTTATATACATCTCCAGCCCCCATAGTAATAAAAATCGTATCACTGTTACCATGTATAGACATATAATCTTTTAGAGATTCTATACTGCTTAAAAATACTGCTTTTTTGCCTCTATTGGCAATCTCTCTAACTAGCATATCACTACTTATGCTAGTGTCTATCTTTTCTCTAGCTGCAAAAATCGGTAACACAACAACTTCGTCTGCCTGATCAAAAGATAATACAAAATCCTCAAAAAAGGCCTTAGTTCTGCTGTAGAGGTGTGGCATAAACGCTGCAATAATCTTTTTACTTGGATATTTTTCTCTAAAAGCTTGCAATGTGGCTTTTATCTCACTAGGATGATGAGCATAATCATCGTAACATTGCATATCATAATGTATATCTTTATTCTCTTGCCTTCTCCAAGTCCCAGCAAAATTAAATAAACCTTCTTTGATTTTATTTTGATCTAAACCTAAAGACTTTCCCAAAGAGATAACAAGTTTAGCATTCTCCTTATTGTGTTGCCCTGGAACAGATAACTTAATATCTTTTACATCAATTAGAGTATCTACATCAATCTTTTGTCCCCTATCAAAATTCATAATATTATATTCGTTTTGATGACAAATCAAAACTCCGCCCGATGGTAACTTATCAACAAATCCTTGAAATGAATCTTGAATATCTTTGAGGTCTTTGTAATAGTCAAGATGATCAGCTTCAATGTTGGTGATTATTATAATCAAAGGATTATAATTCATAAAACTTTTTCTATATTCGCAGCTTTCAATTATTATCCAATCACTTTCCCCATAAACATAATTAGTTTTTTTACCTTTGTAATCTATCAAAGATCCAAGTATCATTGAGGGATGGAACCCAGCATTAGAAAGAGCCTCAAAAGCCATGGCCGTGGTGGTAGTTTTACCATGAGTTCCAGATACCGATATGACTTTCTTGTCTTGTGACATCTCTCCTAATGCTTGTGGATAAGTTAAGACTTTACACTTTTCTTCATTATTAAGAGATATACCTTTTAATAATTCTGGGTTATCGCTAGATATAGCTGTTGTGTATATAAGAAGATCTATATCATCAGGAACATTATTCTCTTGATGCCCTATGTTAATATGAGCTCCTTCAACAATAAGATCTTGTACGATTTCGCTATCATTACCATCACTACCGCTTATCGCGGCTCCAGTAGACATATAGTATCTAGCGAGTGCTGACATACCTATACCACCTATCCCAACAAAGTGTATTTTTTTGTATTTATGACTATTCATAATATAAATAAAATATTATCTAATCTCAAAACCTTTTTCTTTTAAGATCTCATATATATTGCCAGCATACTCATTCACTTCTTCGTCAGTCAGAGTTCTGTCTTTGGCTTGATATATCAATCTATAACCGAGAGACTTCTTATTAACACCATCTATATTCTTAATGAACTCATCAAAAATATGAACTGCTATACAAAATTCTCCAACATTATCTTCAATCAACTTTAAGATTTCTTGTTTATCTGTATTCTCATCACACCAAAAAGCAATATCTCGAACTATAAAAGGCATAAGAGAAAACGACTTATATTTTATGTTCTCATCTTCAAATCCTTCAAGATAAATATTTTCTTCTGGCTCTGGTAAATCATTAATCAACTTACCGAAGTCAATGCCAAGTGTATAAGGTTTTATATTCCTGTCGCTATACTCTATGTTTTTGACATTCAAAGCCTTTTTTATCTCAATCAAAACCTGGTCTACCAGATCGGCATAATCAGTCTTCTTCTTACCATCATCTATTCCAATAGCCAGATACGATTTCTCTATTACGTTTTTGTCTGAGTCTAACCTAAATACATTTCCAAATTCATACAAACGTACATCACTAGTGTTGAGAAGCGGCATATTGTATATATTTTTGATCAAAGCCTCTCCTAAACCTTCTCCCACATTAACTCTTAAACTATTTTTATCACTAGCAGATTTAATCAAGGAGACATCTCCCTTATTTGTAAAAGAATAAGTTATAACTTCTTCAAAACCTCTTTTATTCAAAATATTTCTGATTATATTCTGATAGTATAACTTTTTGTTTATTTTACCTTTTTTATTTAGCTCAGGAAGTTTAGGGTGTAGCTTTTCATAACCTATCATTCTACCAACCTCTTCTATCATATCCTCTTTGATACGTAAATCAAGTCTCTGATGTGGGACGGTTATGATGTA
>JAUPVO010000001.1 GCA_030916975.1 Patescibacteria group bacterium | reverse complement strand
TCTCCACCTCCCAACTCTCCAACGCCCTATTCATCAAACCTCAATTAACATACTCTCAATATAACACTAGTCTAATGGATGCCTTAGTAGTATCAGGAGCAGTAAGAGCTAGAGGATTCGTAGTAGACTATGCAGCAGACTTAGCAGAAACATTCCCATCAGAGAACAATATAGACATAAAACCAGGTACTCTAGTATCATTTAGTACTTCTACAGTAAGCTGGAATATCAAGACAGGAACTAACATTAACTCATCTTCAGACAATAGAGATACATACACTATCTCTACTGTAAAAGTAGCTAATAAAGGAGAAGACGTAATAGGAGTAATCTCATCTAATCCAGGACTATTACTAGGAGGTAAAAACGGTGTCCCTGTAGCCTTCCAAGGTAGAGTACCAGTATTAGTAGATAACGTTAATGGAACTATCAAAAAAGGAGATAATCTAACATTATCTACTACTACAGCAGGATACGCTACTAAAGTAACCACAGATGAAGCAGACACAGTAGGTATAGCTATGAGTGACGACAATGGCTCAGGTAAAGTCTTAATGCTAGTACAGAATGGCTACAAGAAACTAGATCTCTCTAAAGCCTCTACCACAGCCTCACTCTTTGGTAACACTGAATTCATTAACCTCAACAACCTAGCACTTACCAACATCAAATCCATCTCTTCCTCTAACGGTTCCTGGTCTATTAATGAGGAGGGGAGGATAGAGGCAAAACAAATCTGTCTTGACAATGATGTTAAGAGGGTGTGTGTAGACGCTGATCAATTAGAAAGATTGGGAGGATCAAATGTTACCGTCACTCACAAAGACACAAACAGCAATGCCTCTGGTTCTGATGTTTCTGGTTCAGGTACGAATGTTGATAACTCTAATATGAACAACTCTTCTTCGACTGAGGATTTAACCGAAAATGTAGGCACTGATAATGCTAATGTGGATCAGGCGACCCCAACAGAAGAAGTGATAACAGAGGAAGAAAATGCAACATCTTCACCTGTAGAAGATTCGACAAACACAATATCAAGCACAACACTTTCTTTTGAGGAGAGTGATGAGACTTCAAGCAGTACAGAATTGACTAATTAGAATTAGAAGGTTTTTATATTTTGTTCTCTTCTTGTTCTTCCTCTTGTATTTCTTCTACGTCTTCTTGTATTTCTTCTACATCCTCTTGTATCTCGTCGATATCTTCTTGTATTTCTTCTACATCCTCTTGTATCTCGTCGATATCATGCTCAACCTTTTCTATAGAAGCAGTATTCTTATTAACCGTCATCTGAATAAATATAGCTAGATAAATAGCCTCTAGAGATACTATGGTGGTCAGCAGAAGCATAGCCTTTTCAGAATTTACTCCAAAAAAAGGAGAGATTAGAACAGCTATAAAAAAAATGGTGTGTAGTACAAGTGACCACACAGTTCCTAGTGAATTGGATATTGCAAAAGCTTTATTTTCCAAATTTTTCATAGTATACTTATAACACAGATTATTAGTTTTACAAAATAATTAATTAAATAAAACATATGGGAATATTATTAGGTTTTTTTATTGCAGTTATACCGCTAGTTATACTTATCGGTATTGTGCTTTTGATAGTCAAAAACATGAAATCTTCTTCTGATCCAAGTCAAAATCTTTTGATGAAAGAGGTGTTGGTGGATATAGGAATATTCATTTCACTTTTGACGAGTATTGTGTCTTTGATATCTATAGTTTTTGCAGCTATAGACAAGAAATTTGTTGACGTGCTAAGTCAGAACTATAATTATGGTTCGATTTATGCTAATGACGATATTAGAATATCTGTCTCAGTTATCTTGGTGTCTTATCCTATTTATTTAGGACTATCTTATTATAGAGCTAAATATCTTAGAGAAAATCCAGACAGGCGTTCTGTTAAAGCTTTGAGATATGTTAATTATTTGGTTCTGGGTGTAGCAGGATTATTTATCTTGGGGTCCTTGATCACAACCATATACAGTTATCTTGGAGGTGAGCTTGGAACATCTTTCGCTTTAAAGCTCCTTACCGTTGCTGTTATTTCTTTTGGACTATTTGCTTATAACTATTTCTCTATCAAAAGAGATTATAGTAAAAGATCGAAACTCTCTGACGTGTTTGCTTTAGTTTCAGCTCTTCTTATCTTGGGAGCAGTTGTCTACAGTGTGAACATAATGGGATCCCCTTCATATGTTAGGAAGGCTAGATTTGATGACAAAAGATTGGTGGACTTATCTAACATACAGAATGAAGTATTAAACAACTGGCAGAGAAATAAAAAACTTCCAGCTACGCTTACAGAAGTTAATGGAGACGGTTTTAATTCTGGGTTTGTTCTTCCTAGTGATCCTAAAACAAAAGAACAGTATACTTATAATATAATAGAAAATAGCACTATTAAAAAAGGTACAAAAGATGAGTGTTTTAATTATTACAAAAACACAAGTGTTGTTTTTAGTGGTAATACTTGCGATATGCCATCTTCTGCAACATTCGAGATATGCGCTAATTTTGAAACTGTTAGAATATATGACGAGAATGGAATGGACCTTTCTGGTAAAGGTTGGCAGAACTCTAACTCGCTAGGTGTGTATGGATTAGATGCTGCGTCTTTAAAATACTATTCAGCAGATAGTTCTTACTATTACGGTGGATACAATCAAAACAATCCTAACTGGAATCATGATGCTAAGTATACATGTTTCAAGAGGGTGATAGATCCAACCAAGTACGTAGATTATTATATTAAATAATTATTACTAATCGTAATTGTACAAATTGTTAAAAGGACAGGGATAGAATAAGAAACAAAGAAAAAGGGTCGCGCGAAGCGCGACCCTTTTTCTTGACCTAAGACAAATCCACCACCTCTTCTAATTCTTCAAAACTCGTAATCCCGTCAAGAAGTTTTTGAATACCATCTTCTCGCATGGTTGGTATTCTTTGATCTATTGCTGCATCAGCAACATCTCTTTCTCCGCCACTAATAGAAGCAATATCTTCTATTTTTCTATTCATTATAATAGCTTCAAATATTCCTATTCTTCCTTTGTATCCAAAATTACAACGATCACAACCAGCTGGGTTTGCTTCGTAAATTGTATAGGACTGACTAGGGTTGTAAGAAGTTTTTTTGCTATCAGATATCATGGAACCTAAAATGTTGGTAATGATTTTAGATTGTTTGTCATCAGTTTCTACTGGAACACGGCAAGAAGGACAAAGCTTTCTCGTTAACCTCTGAGCTAGGATTAGCGTAATAGCTGAGCCTAAAGTTTTCGGTTCTACTCCAAGTGATACAAGCCTGGGTATGGCTCCAGCTGCGGTGTTGGTGTGGAGAGTGGAGAGAACAATGTGTCCTGTGAGAGCGGCCTGAGCTGCTGTTTTGGCTGTGTCTTCGTCACGAATCTCGCCGACCATTATGATGTCTGGGTCTTGACGAAGAGCTGCACGAAGAC
>JAUPVO010000022.1 GCA_030916975.1 Patescibacteria group bacterium | reverse complement strand
TGTAGTAAGCGATACTACAAATACTGTTGGAGATGGATTTGCAGTTGAGACATATGAGCACAATGCATGGGTAGATGAATTCGGAAATGCAAAATGGATCTGGGATTCAGCTCTAGTAACTGACCCAGCTGTTGATCAGACTAAGGTGTTCACTAAAACATTTTCTTTAACTGGTGAAGTTGTGAGTGCAAACATAAAAATAGCAGCAGATAATGGATTTATTTTAAAGGTAAATGGTCAATTGGTTGCAGACAAGCTCGCTGATTCAAACTATGGATCACTTACAAGCTATAACGTAGCAGGAATGCTTTACGAAGGTTCAAATACAATTGAAGTAACCGTTAAGAACTTTGCCCTCAATGTATCTCCACAAGACAATCCAGCAGGAGTTATATATGAATTAACTATAAACACAAACGAGTGTGAGGATGGAGTTCCACCACCACCTGTGTGTCCTCTAGGTCAACATTTGGTAGAGAATCAATGTGTTCCTAATCCACAATGTTCTGACACCGTTGATAACGGAGATGAAGAGGATTCATTGTCAGATCAGAATGATCCTGGATGTCATACAGATGGAAATGTAAACAACGGTGCATCTTATGACCCTAATGATGATTCTGAGTCTAACCAATCAGCACAATGTTCTGATGGATTAGATAATGACAAAGATGAAAATATTGATTCCGAAGATCCTGGATGTCACTCTGATGGTAATGTAGGGAATCCAAGCTCTTGGGTTCCAGAAGACAATGACGAAGAAGATGAGAAGGTTGTTGTTGAAGAAGAAGATGATGACTCAATATGTTCCGATGGTAAGGACAATGATGGAGACAACATAGCTGACTTCCCAGAAGATGAAGGATGCGAAAGCTCAAAAGATAATTCAGAAGACAATCGTAGAATCCTAGGAGGAGGTGGAGTATTCTCTAGAAGTGGAGGATCAGTATTGGGTGCTTCTACTGATATCTGTGATTGGGATGCAAGCTACTTAAGAAAGGGATGGAAGGGTAACAGCCCTGAGGATGTTAAGAAAGTTCAGAATGATCTTCTTAACGCTCTTGAAGGACACAACCTAACAGTTGATGGCGTCTTCGGTCCAAAGACTGAAGAGGCTATAAAAGCTTTCCAAGCTAAGTATGCTGAAGATATATTGAAGCCATGGGGGATAGATTCTCCTACAGGACTTTTCTATCTATCAAGTCTAAGACAAGCTCAGAAGTTGCTTTGCCCTGAAAAGGAAGAAGCGCTACCACAGCTTATCAACTGGAGTGCAAACCCAGCACTTTAATAGATATTAATTATTTATAAAAAACATAAAACTCCCCATTTACTTGGGGAGTTTTATGTTTGGTGGTATTATTTATGGTAATGACAAAAGAGCAAATTGAGGGGTATATCAAGGGTTCTATTGAAAGTGGTATTTCTACTGCTGATATTAAAAATAATTTAGTTATGTTAGGTGTAGGCCCAAGTGATGTCGATGTTTACTTAAATAAAACTCAAGCTCCTATGATGCCGAATATGGAACCTATTAATCCTATTCCACCCACTCCTTCATTTCAGGGGATGCCTAAACCACCAGTATTACCAACTCACAAGAAAAGTAAATTAATAAAATTATTTGCGAGCTTTATATTTGTATTCTTAATTTTAGCTGGAGGAGCATATGCGTACGTGGGGTTTGTTGTTTCTACTGATAAAATTACAAATCGAGCGCTCAAAGAAGTTACTAAAGTAAAAAGTGCATCTTTTGATACATTGATAACTATCGGGGATACAGAAGGATTGCCAGATGAATTAAAAGATGGAGGAAATAAAGTAGTCTATAGTGGAAACTATGATTTTCATAATGAAACTAACCTAAAGGCTAGTTTCAAGCTCGCGTTCTCACTTCAAGGGATATCAGCCTCAATAGAGGCACGGATGCTTGGAGATAAAATTTACGGACAGCTCATAAAGGCACCTGACTTTTTCTTATTACCTTCACTTTCTCAACATGAAAACAAGTGGTATTACATGTCAGTAGAAGAAGATTTGAAGGATAACTTCTTGGCACCATCCTTGGGGTCTATGCTCTCAATAGAAAATATTTATGATGAAGATATTACAGAAGAACAAAAGTTAGAAATAAAGAGAATATTCGAAAATAGTAAGTTTATAAAAATTCTTAAAAAAGATATTCCCAAGATACAAAACAACAAGCTTATGTATCATATGGAATTTGAACTAGATTATGAAGGTATAATTTCTTATTTGAAGGACGTATTCGCATATATTGAATCTCAGAAAAAGGAAGAACTCAGAGATGTTGACGTTGAAGAGTTTGAAACTTTATTTAGAGATAATATAAAATCAATAAAAAACTTTAAGGGTGAGTTGTGGATTAATAGTATTGATGGGTTACCTTACAAAGTTTTGGTGAATTTTGATTTGTCTTATGATGGACTAGGGTCTATGAATAATATGCATATCACAATAGATTCAAATTTCAAAGATTGGAATGAGGATATCCAGATTGAAGTACCTCAAGGAGCAATAGATTTCAAGGAAGTAACAGGGGATAATTATGGATTTGGATTAGAAGCTGCAAGAAAGAAGGGGATAGATGAGGCTTTAAAGTCTGATTTATCTTATTTGAGATTAAGTGCAGAAATGTACTACGAAAATAATAGAAAGTATTCAGGAGTTTGCGAATCTAATGAAGTTCAAAATATATTTAAAAATGCATCAGAGCAGGGTGTGTTTGTTGCATGTAATGCTACAGATTCATCATATTCAGTATATAGTGAATTGAAATCCGGAGAGACATATTGTGTTGATTCTACTGGGTATGCTGGTATTTCGTCTCCTGAGTTAAACGATGTAGTTTGTGGGGCAGGGCAGGATATTTATTAGATTGACTTTTTAGTTTATTTAGTGTATAATATAAAGAATAATGAAGCTTTTAAAATGGTTTAAAAAATACTTTATACCGCACGAGGAAAATAATTATAGACCTCATTTATTGCATCATGAATCAGTGATGACTGTTTTTACTTTTGTGATAATCCTAGAGCTAGCATTCCTTGTGCAACTCTTTGTTGTTTTTGATAAAACTAAATTTCTAGCAAGTGTTCTTCCAGCTGTTTTAACCGAACTTACTAATGAAGAGCGTATAGATAACGATGTTCCAGTTTTGAAAGAAAATCCACTATTGGTTCAAGCTGCAAAAGCTAAAGCAGAAGACATGGCAAGTAAGGGATATTTCGCACATACTAGCCCCGAAGGCATTACACCTTGGTACTGGTTGAAACAAGCTGGATATAGTTATAAGTCAGCAGGAGAGAATCTGGCAATAAATTTCTTGGACTCAGAAGATGTTAGTCGTGCCTGGATGAATTCTCCTACACACAGAGCTAATATAGTTAAGAAAGAATACACAGAAATAGGAATAGCCGTAGCTAACGGTATGTATAAGGGAAGGAAAACTGTTTTCGTTGCTCAATTCTTCGGTACACCCATAGCATCAACATCCAACGTAACAACCTTACCTAAAGAAACAAAGCCATCAGTCGTAGTAAAAGACAATGAAGAGCCTATAGTAGAAGAAAATGTTCTAGCTGAAAGTACTCCAGTGGTTACTACTGAACTAGCTCAGGCTGGTCAGCCAGCTAATCAAATACTAGGAGAGGAAAGTGTTGCAACAAACATAGAAGTACCTACAACAAAAACTAACACCCTAAAATCTATTTTTCAGAATATATTAACATCCCCTAGAGAATCTGTAGGATATATGTATGGATTAATTACGGTTCTATTCCTGTTAGCTATGACCCTAGGATATTTTGTTAAATCAGAGTTAAGACACCCTAAGACACTAGCAAGAGGAGTAGCCATGATTGCCTTTATAGGTATTCTTTCGGTAGTTAATTTAAAGATGCTTGATCATAAGACACAAGTTCCTGTAAACGAAATCACAGCTAATGTGATAGACGCATTACCCGAGTAGTATCTTATAATCACTTAAATATGAAAAAAAGTAAGAATAAAAAAAATCATAAAGTAGTGATGGTCTCCGGAGGCTTCGACCCTATTCATATTGGGCATATTCGCTACATGAGAGAAGCAAAGACCTTAGGAGATAGATTGGTAGTTGTTATAAACAATGACAATTGGTTAAGACAAAAGAAGGGCAAGGCCTTTATGCATGAGAATGACCGAAAAGAAATAATAGAAGCTATAGAATGTGTAGATGAAGTCATTTTATCGGATCATCCAGAAAATTCTGATGACAGGAGTGTATGTAAAGAGATTGAGAAGGTTAAACCACACATATTTGCCAATGGCGGAGACAGGTTCGCTGACAATATACCTGAGTTTCAGGTTTGTAATAGATTAGGCATAAAAATGGTATTTAACGTAGGACATGGTGGTAAAATTAGAAGCTCTTCCGAACTTTTGAAGCAGTATTTAAAGGAAAAAAAGTCTAAAAATACCAAGAAAAAGAAGTAAAAAATTTGAATTTGTTTATATTTTTTTTTGAGCTATAATTGTATTATGGCTTTAAAGAAATCTTCTAAGAAAAAAGTAGTAAAAAAGATAAAGAAACTCACAAAAAAGAAAATAACAAAAAAGGTTATGAAGCCTAAGGTTGTTCGTCGTTCTGTAAAAAAGGTAAATAAACCTAAGAAAATACTAAAAGTAAAGAAAACAAAAAAGTCTAAGAAGATAGTTAAGACAATCAAAAGACCCACTAAGAAAATCTTAACCAAAAAGAAAACTTTAAAACCAAAGAAAAAGGTTCTAAAAAAAGTAAAACAAAAAGAAGTTAAACTAGAGAGGGCATGGCACAACCCCATAATAACTCCTCGTGCTTATCCATGGGAATCTAAGGCCACATTTAATCCAGCGGCATTTCTGCATGATGACAAGGTTTATATAATGTATCGAGCCATAGGAGAAGATGATATGTCTGTGCTTGGTTATGCGGTATCAAATGATGGAAAGAGAATAAACGAGAGACCAACTCACTTTGCTTATAGGAGATACATGGCAGTGAGTGATTTTGCTGTACCGATTTTTTATGATTCTGGAGGAGGATGGGCAGGAGGATGTGAAGATCCTAGACTAACACTAATAGGTGATACGTTGTATTTACTCTACACCGCTTTTGATGGCTGGGGTTCTGTGAGAATAGCTATGG
>JAUPVO010000021.1 GCA_030916975.1 Patescibacteria group bacterium | reverse complement strand
TATTTTGTTGGTATTATTTGGTGTATTTTATTCTTATCATAAATTTGATAAATCTATTATAAATGCTGGCGTTGTAATACAAGGCAAATATTTCCAAATTTTAAAAAATTTTAGAGACAAAAATGTAGACTTTAATAATTTTCCTTCAATGGTTACTTCAACCTTTAACGACTTACAGGATAATAGAAATTTTGTAGAACCGATAGGTAATGGGCGTCAAAATCCTTTTGCTCCATAAAATGGATTTTATGCTATTAATAATATATGCAAACTTTAAACGAGCTCTTAAAGAGGGGAATAATAAATGATTTAATTTATAGAGATGTAAGTCAGCAGTTTAAAAATGGTTCAATTAAGAATATAGATGAGACCCTTTCTAAATATATAGATGTAAGTATTATTAACAAAATTAGAGCAGAAATATTTTCTTTAGAAGAGTTCAGCTCCCAAGAAATAATAATAGAAAAAGATTTTGAAAATATTTTTAATTCAGAAGATTTAAGAAAATATAAAATAATTCCTTTGTCTCCTCATATAGTTGGTGTTTATGACCCTGAAATACTAAATTTATTTAAATTCATAAATGATAAGCTATTTCCTCTAAGTCTTGATTATAAAATACAACTAATTTCTAAACAGGATTTTGAAAAAGGTTTAGAACTATTTTTGAGTTTAGAAAATGAAGCTGATACAACCGCTTCTAAAAAAAATGAGGAAAAGTACTACGATTCTTCTAGCGAAATTGTAATGTCTGATGTGTCTCGAGCTGCAGGATCTCCAGATAAAAAAGAAGCTGAAGACATTACAGAATCTCGTATTAATCTTGATGATTATAAAGGAAATTTAGAAGATATACCAATTGAAAAGTTAGTTAATTCTTTTGTATATGAAGCCATAGAAAAAGAAGCTAGTGATATACACATAGAACATCACGGCAATAACATGGTAATAAAATTTAGAGTAGATGGGGTCTTACATACAATGCATACACTAAGACACACAATGCATCAACCCATAGTAGCACGCATAAAAATACTTTCAGATCTCAAACTAGATGAAAAAAGAAAACCCCAGGATGGAAGATTTTCTATTAGAATTAAAAATGGCGAGTCAAATCATAAAATAGATTTTCGTGTTTCTTCAATGCCGGCATATTATGGAGAAAAAATAGTTATACGTATTCTTGATAGTTACAAAGGGGTTAGAAACCTTGAAAGTATAGGATTCTCTAAAATGCATTTAACTCAAATAAGAAAAGCCCTAGAAAAGCCTTACGGAATGATAATTATTAGTGGGCCCACTGGTAGCGGTAAAACAACTACACTGTATTCAATGTTAAATGAAATAGATAGAGAAACAAAAAATGTAGTGTCTCTGGAAGATCCTATAGAGTATAATGTGCCAAATATGAATCAGTCTCAAATATTTCCTGAAATAGGATATACTTTTGCAACTGGACTTAGATCTATACTACGTCAAGACCCTGATGTTATTATGGTTGGAGAGATACGTGATAAAGAAACTGCGGAACTGGCCATTCAAGCAGCTTTGACTGGACACCTAGTATTCTCCACAATACACACGAATAACTCTATCGGTGTTATAACACGTCTTAAAGACATGGGGGTTGATCCTTATCTTATTGCTCCAACTATTATACTATCAATAGCCCAAAGACTAACTCCTCTTATTCATCCTAGTTGCGCATCTCCTATTGAAATGACTCCAGCTATAAAAAATATGATTACAGAAGAGTTTAAAGATTTAGATGAGAAATATAAGAATCAAATTGATTTGAATAGACCTTTTTATGAAGCTGTTCCAAACACTGGCTATACTAACGGAACAAAAGGAAGAGTCCCTGTATTAGAAATGATAGAAATAGATGATGATATTCAAAATGCAATTTTATCAAATATTTCAGAAGATGATCTTTTTAAAATAGCTAGATCCAAAGGTATGATAACAATGAAAGAGGATGCTATGTTAAAATCTATGGATAAAAAAGTTCCATTTGTGGAAATCGCAGGGTTATAATTTCTAATATATACTGTATAATTTAAATATGAATAATAAAGAACTATTAAATACACTTGTTTTAACTTTAGTAAAAGAATCAGGATCAGATATACACATAGTATCCAAAAGTAGTCCTATTGTTCGTATACAAGGGGATCTAATAGTTGTCACAAGAATGGACCCAATGAAACCTTCAGACGTTTTAGAAATACTAAAAGAAATGATTAATGATGAGCAGTTTGATAAATTAATCAAAAATAAACAACTAGATTTTGCTTATACACATTTAGATGAATACAGAATGAGAGGAAATGCTTTTTTTCAAAATGGAGAAATAAGTATTTCTTTAAGGTTAATATCTAAAGTAAAAAATTTAAAAGATTTATCATTACCAGATATTTTATTAGAGTTATCTAGAAAAAAACAAGGTTTTTTTCTAGTTGTTGGACCTGTTGGACAAGGAAAATCTACAACCTTAGCATCTATGATAGATCATATCAATCAATTTGAAAAAAAACTAATTGTAACCATAGAGGACCCTATAGAATATATTTATGAAAATAAAAATTCTATAATTATGCAAAGAGAGGTTGGTTTTGATGCTTTGGATTTTAATTCTGCTTTAGTTAGTTCTCTTAGACAAGATATAGATGTTATATTAATTGGAGAAATGCGAGATGCAGAGACTATGAGAGCTGCTGTAACTGCTGCTGAGACTGGGCACTTAGTATTCTCTACACTTCATACCAACTCTGCTTCTCAGACTATAGATAGAATTATAGATTCTTTTCCAGCAGAACAACAAGACCAAATCAGAAACCAACTAGCATCTTCTCTAATAGGTATATTCTCACAAAGACTTCTTCCCAAAGTTGGAGGTGGCCAAATACCTGCTTATGAATTACTAATTTCTAATTCTGCTGTACAAAACCTAATAAGAGAAAAAAGAACTTTTGAACTTGACCATATAATAGAAACTGGTGGAGAGCAAGGAATGGTAAGTATGGATAGGTGTTTATCGGATCTTGTAAGAAGAGGAGAGATCCCTGTTGACGTGGCTATAAAATATGCTAAATATCCAAATATTCTATCTCAGATGATATAAATATGAAATTTAAATATAAAATTTTTGGACAAGATACCAAAATAAGAGAAGGTGTAATTGAAGAATCTAATCGTGAAAATGTAATTCAAAAATTACAATCAGAAGGTAATATTATTATCGAAGTAGTAGAAGCTCCCATAGATATATCAAATAATATTTTTGATAGGTTTAAAAATAAAATAACTACAAAAGATTTAGTAATTTCCACTAGACAATTAGCAACTTTGATTGGAGGAGGAGTGCAAGTCCTCAGAGCTTTCAGATTATTGTCTACAGAGACGGAATCTAAAGCTCTTGGTCATAGATACGAAATTATAAGCGATGATGTAAAAGCTGGTATGCCTGTGTATAAATCACTTATGAGACACTCCGATGTTTTTGACTCTTTCTTTATCTCTATGGTACACACCGGAGAAGAGAGCGGTAGACTTAAGGAAGTACTAAATTATTTAGCTGACTACATAGAGCGTAATTATGAATTGACACAAAAAACTAAAAAAGCTTTAACTTATCCAGGATTTGTAATTGCAACATTTTTTGTAGTTATGATAATAATGACCATATTTGTTATACCAAAATTATCAGAGATGTTAACAAGTCAGGGACAGGAGTTACCTTTAATGACCAAAATTATAATGTCATTCAGTCAATTTATCATCGATTATTGGTGGGCAGTGATTCCTATGTTAATAATAGGAGCTTACTATTTAACATTATATATAAAGACTCCGGAAGGTAGAGCTTATTTTGATACTATAAAATTAAAAATACCATTATTATCCAAATTATATAAAAAATTATACTTATCCCGATTTGCTGACAATATAAATACTATGATTTCTTCAGGTGTGCCAATAGTCCAATCTTTACAAATTA
The DNA here is from genome assembly GCA_030916975.1 of Patescibacteria group bacterium. Lineage (GTDB taxonomy): Bacteria > Patescibacteriota > Minisyncoccia > Phycocordibacterales > UBA5272 > JAUPVO01. The sequence goes on along the minus strand of JAUPVO010000021.1, from coordinate 9,704 downwards.
CAAGTGATGTGGTAGATAATTACGTTTTCAAGAAAATGTTTGAGAGAGTAGCTGAAAAAGTTAAAGATGGTAAATTACTTTCTATAGCTTTAGCAGATGAAGAGATGATACCGAACATAATGGTTCAAATGACTAGAATTGGAGAAGAGACTGGTGAGCTAGGCTATATGTTATCTAGTATTGCAAAGTTCTACAAAAGAGAATTAGAGCAAACTATTGACTCTACTATAGCTTTAATAGAGCCGATAATGATAGTGGTTCTAGGCCTTTCAGTAGGAATTTTGATGGCTTCGATATTATTGCCAATTTACAATATCGCATCTAGCATACAATAAAATTGTGGATAAGTTTAATAAGCTTCATTAGATTTATTCATATAATGCTATAATGTAACTATTATTAAAATCTATTTTAATAATAGTTAAATAATATATTATAATATGTTACCTTATAAAAATAAAAAGTTTAGAGGTTTTACATTACTCGAACTAGTTATCGTAATCGCTATCATTGGTATTCTAGCCGTAATAGTACTTCCTTCTATGTTAAATGCTCTGGCCAGAGCTCGTGATGCAAAAAAAATGACTGAGCTAAGAGGTATCCAGACATTTTTAACAATCACTGGTATTGACACAACTCTTCAATACCCAACAACTCAAGCTGAACTGATTAATTGGTATAATAAAAAAGGTGAGAGAGTTCCTAACGGTATAATAGGATCTTCTCCAGCTTATAATTATGCTGGGTTTAGCTGTTATCAACATTCTCCAGCTGTTTATATTGCTGGTACTGATATGCTTGTAACATGTGACAAGTATCAATTGTGGACTAATCTGGAAGCTGATTCTCCAGCACTTAGACTTGATTCTGATCTAATGGCTACAGGATGTTCTGCTTCGAGTACGGTCCCTGCAACAGGACCTTGTGTTGATGGATCTGCCTGGACTCAGTATTCTGGTGGAGCTGCTATAAAACCAGGAAATGTTGAGGCTTGTACTTCTAATACTAATTGTATATTTGACTTGGTCCCATAAGTTTATAGTACAAAAAAAATTATAAAAAGCGTAACTTTTTACGCTTTTTATAATATTTGTATATGTAAAATTGTGTAAAAGTATATCATTAAACAGTATAAATATTATATAATATAGTTAAATTTATATGCTAACAGTTTTATCATTTATATACGGATTATCTTTGGGTAGTTTTGCTAACTTAGTCGCTGACAGGCTTAGAGTTAAAACTATTTTTTCTGGAAGAAGTAAATGTCTCCATTGTGGACACAATTTAACTTGGAAAGAATTGATTCCAATCTTTTCTTTTTTATATCAAAAAGGAAAATGTAAAAAATGTAAAACTAAACTGACTTCAACTTATATCTGGTCTGAATTAGCTACTGGTTTTTTAATAGCATTGTTACCTTACATAATAAGTACAAATTTAAATATATCAGATAACCCTCAACTTATATACTACGGAATATTTTTATACATCCTATTTTCAACATCTATTGCTTTAAGTATGATTATAACAATATATGACTTGCGACACATGTTAGTACCTTTTGGTGTTGTGATTATTTTATTTTTACTAGGTATTTTATCTACAATAATTAGACAGTTTGTTTATGATTTTAATATATTTGATTCATTATCTGGAATTATCGTAGCTTTACCTTACGCATTTCTTTATTTTATTTCTAAAGGTAAATGGGTTGGTATTGGAGATGTATTCATGTATACGGCTCTCGGTTTTATAATCGGTCTACCTATGGGAATAAGTATGTTTTTTTACTCAATCTGGATAGGGGCTCTTGTGGCTTTATCTTTGATGATAATACATAAAAATGAATACAATTTAAAATCTGAAATTCCTTTTACTCCTTTTATAATACTAGGCTTTATTTTATCTTTATATACTAATGCTGATATTTTAAATTTATTAATTAATAATTAACCTCATAAATGCTACATATAAAATTTAAAAATAAAACAATAAAAGGAATGTCTTTAATGGAATCTATAGTAACAATAGCAATTATAGCTCTTTTATCTACAATAATGTATTCCTCATACCCCCAAGCCAGCAGTATACTTGGATTTAACCTAACTTCTCAAGAAATAATTTCTATAATTAAAAATACTCAAATGTATGGATCGTCTCAGGGTGGAAATTACAAAGGTAGGGGGATATTTGTACAAACTGAAACTGGCTTTAATAACACAATAACAGAGTTCTTAGATATTGTAACTGACCAATCCAATAATATGGGAGTAAAGGTAAGTAACAAATATTATGATGAAGACAGAGATGCAATATTAGCAAAAAATATCATAAAGAATTCTATAACTATTAATAAGATATGTGCATATGATACATCAAATCAAACATGCTTACCTTCTACAAAACTTTCAGTTACATATATAAGACCAAATACAGAAGCATATATATATTATAATTTTCCAGATTTACCACTAACAACTACCTCACATGCTTCTATAGAAATCAAATCGAATATTTTGAAACAAGATAATTTAAAATGTATTGATATTTATGAATCTGGACAAATTAATATAAGTAATAAAGGATGTTAAAAATAAATAAAAAAAAGAAATATTTTAAGGTTGCAAAAGGATTTACTCTTGTAGAACTACTAATATCTATAACTGTTTTTACTTTTGTTGGTATAGTTGCTATTGCATCTTTAGTAGCAACGCAACAGCTTAATAGTAGTCTAAAAGCCACAAGAAATCTTTATGATAACATGTACTTCACGATGGATGAAATTACCAGATCCTTGAAAGAGGGTCGACAATTCCAATATGAATCTCCAGATAAAACATCAATTAGCTTTATACCATATAACGAAGCTATAAGTTCTAATTTAAGAATTAAATACCTATTACAAAATGATACTGTTTATAAGTCTCAAGAAATTTCTACTGGAAACTACTCCAATAATCAAGCTTTAACTAATGATAAAATTAAAATCAATAAACTTCAGTTTGAATTATTAGGAAATGATAAAATTTTTGATACTAATGATAATATAAATAACTTACAACAGCCTAGTGTAAAGATAATGATGGCTGGAGAAAATAAGGAAAAACCTTCTGTAAAATTTAATATAGAAAATTTTGCAACTCAAAGAGATACTAAACAATAAATAATATGAATAAAGTAAAAATTATAATAAAAATAAATAGTCTTAGTAAAAATTATAAAGGATTTTCTTTGGTAGAGACATTAATGGCAGTCTTAATTTTGACCATTGCTATAATGGCTCCTTTAACTTTAGCTATGCAAACAGTAAAATACAGTAGAATAGCTATACAAAAGATGGAATCTACATATCTTGCTGAAGAAGGAATAGAAATCATACAAAACCTAAAAAAATCTGCTCAAATCTACTGTGGAGTTTATGCTGAAGATCAAAGATGTACAAAAGAATATTTTAATGATTATTTTTTAGATCAGCAAATAATTGGTACAAATGATATAATTATAGATTCTGATTGTTTTGGTTATTTATTTGGAACTAATATAAAGAAATATTGCAGTATGGATTTTAATAATCTTGTTTATAATAATACAAACAAAAAAACTTATTTAACAAGTGCAATCTTATCTTCAAATAATACATATCTAACAAAAACCCCTAACGGTATGGCCGAATCTACTTCAACTCCATCAATATACAAAAGATCAATCAATGTCACTCCTATAGACCTGAACGAAGACATCGATGGTTTTGCTAGGTACAGATCTGTCTTAGTAACTAGCATAATCTGTATACAGGAAAACTCTATATGTAATGAGAGTAGTGAGAATAAGATTATGTTACAAAATTTAATAAGTAGATAAAATATGAAAACACAAAATATAAAAGGATTTACTCTAGGAATAGCTATGATTATAATGGGAATACTCATAACAGTTTCTTTAGGTATGAGTACTTTATTGTTAAGAGATTTAAAACAAGCAAGTATAACAGAGTCAAGTAGCAGGGCTTTTAACTTGGCAGATGGCTTCATGAACTGTTTAGTAAGTTATGAGAAAAATACTATGAAAACAAATAATGGTTACGGTGATTATGGTGGATTATTTGCAAATATAGAAAATGATCAGTATAATGAAAACTATATTGACAGAACTCCGCTACAAGGAATGGCAACTACATCTTATACAAAAAATTCATTAACTTGTTTTGGTAGCCAAATACTAGACCAATCTTCAGGAGACATGAACAAAACGACCATAACCCAAACAGATTCTAGCGATCCTGTTAGTCCAGATTACATCGGAGGTGCAAAAACAACTATTACAATACAAACTAATGAAATGAAAAATAATATGAATAATACTTGCCTTGTTGGAGAAATATATGGAAGCCAAAATGCAAATAAATTATTTGTAGTTCACGCTAAAACTCCTTGCATTGGGGATAGAATAATAGAAAGAATAATAACCAGATCGGTTCAATAGAATACTTTAAAATGTTATTATTTATAATACTAACTTATAAATATCAGTGATAAAAATAAAAATTAAAAATAGAATAGAGGCTTTAAGAAAAGAATTAGAATTTCATAGGATAGCTTATCATGTTAATGATTCTCCGACTATCTCAGACGAAGCTTATGACGCTCTTATGAGTGAGCTTTTTGTACTTGAAACCGAGAATCAAGAATTTGATGATGCTAATAGTCCAACCAAAAGAATAGGAGGGACAACCTTAAAACATTTTGTAAAAGTATCACATCAATTTAAACAATGGAGTTTTGATAATATTTTTACTTATGAAGAACTAGAGTCCTGGGATGAGAGGAATGAGAAGATAGTTAAAAAAGAAAATGAAGAATATAAACCATCTTATATGTGCGAGCTTAAAATTGATGGTCTAAAAGTTATATTAACTTATGAGAGTGGAGAACTTACAAAAGCTGCTACCAGAGGAGATGGGGAGACAGGAGAAGATATAACAGAGAATATAAAAACAATCAAAACAATACCTTTAAAATTAAATACAAGTATAAATATAACTGTAATAGGAGAATGTTGGCTTAAGAAAAATGATCTTGATAAAATCAATCAAGAACAAATAAAAAATGATTTACCAACATATGCCAATACTCGTAATCTTGCAGCAGGGACTCTCAGACAACTAGATCCAAAAATAGTAGCCAAAAGAAATTTGCAATTCTTTGCTTATGATACAGAAAGCGAGCTTGGCACTCTAGGACAACAAGATAAGGAGTTATTGTTCTTGGAAAACAATGGTTTTCTAGTTAATAAAGAAAGAAGACTTTGTAACAGTTTGAAAGAAGTTCAAGATTATTATGAGTCTCAAATCAAACAGAAAAATAATCATACTTATGGGGTTGATGGTATGGTTATAAAAATAAACGAAAACAAATACTGGGAAATATTAGGATTCACTGCCAAAAGCCCAAGAGCGGGTATTGCTTACAAATTCCCAGCAGAGATAACAGCAACAATAATAGAAGATGTAAAATTTCAAGTTGGGAGAACAGGAGTAATTACTCCAGTAGCTATCTTAAAACCTGTGCTTCTGGCTGGATCCACAGTATCTAGAGCAACTTTACATAATGAAGATGAGATAGATAGGTTAGGGATTATGATAGGTGACACAGTTAGTCTTCGCAAAGCGGGTGATGTGATACCAGAAATTTTTGATGTATTTTTAAATCTTAGAGATAAAAATAATTCTAAAAAAATAATTTTCCCTCAATTCTGTCCTGTTTGCAATAGTAAACTTCAGAAAAAAATGGTTGGTAAAGAGAGTGGTGCCAAGTTGTACTGCGTAAATGAAAACTGTGATGCCAAACATTTGGAGAACTTAGTTCATTTTGTTTCCAAAAAAGCCATGAACATAGATGGTTTGGGAGAAAAAATAATATATGAATTCTTTGAACTTGGGCTTATATCTGATTATAGTTCTATATATAGATTGAAAATTGAGGACATAGAAAACCTTTTTGGATTTGGAAGAAAAAGCGCTCTAAACATAATTGAAAGTATTAATCGGAGTCGCAAAATACATCTTAAGAATTTGATATATGCTCTTGGCATACCTAACATAGGAGAAGTAGCTGCCAAAGAGTTAGCAAAAGCTTTTAAAAGCTTTGAGAGTTTTAAAAATGCTACTTTGGAACAGATTTTACAAATAGAGAATTTTGGCCCCGCTTCTGCAGAAAGTATAATAGAGTATTTTAAAAACCCTAAAAATCAAAAATCAATAAACCTTCTTTTGAGTGAGTTAACTATTCAGGATCAGGAAGAAGATAAAACTTTCAAAAATAATATAAATATAGCAAATAAAACTTTTGTTATCACCGGCTCATTATCTAAACCAAGAGATTATTACAAAGATTTAATAGAAAAACTGGGTGGCAAAATCTCTTCTTCTGTATCAAGTAAAACATCTTATCTTCTAGCAGGAGAAGATGCTGGATCCAAACTAAATAGTGCTAAGAAATTAAATATAAAAATCATTGATGAGGCAGAATTTGAAAAATTAATCTGAATTTAAATAAAAATTACCTAGATAATTCTAGAAGAAAATATTTTAATTTAATGTTATAATACAATAATAAGATACAATAAAATGATAACAAAAGATGATATAAAGTATTTGGAAGGATTAATCAAAATTAATTTGACTGAAGAGAAAAGAGAACAGTATACAAAAGAAATAGATGAAATACTAGAATATATAAAAGAGATTTCTTCTGTTGACCTCGGAACCTCAAAAGATCAAGAGTATCAACATAATAATATTTTTAAAAGTGATGCAGTTCTGCAAGACGATAATCATAGAGATTTGGCGCTTGATAATGCTCCAGAAAAATTAGGCAAACTTTACAAAGTTTCACAGGTTTTAAAACAATAAAAATATTATAAATCAATCATTTTATTTAAAGCACTATTTACGTAAAAACAGAACATATGCCAAGTTTAATCAAAGAAATAAATTCTAAAATCCTAAACAAAGAAACAACAATAGAAAATATTGTAAATGAGTATTTAAATACTTTAAAATCAAAAGACTCTTCTATTAATTCTATGTTGGAAATATATTCTGATGAATATATAAAAGAGCAAATAAAAATAGCAGAGAAGATGTTGGAAGAAAACAAAACCACACTTCTAACAGGAGTTCCTGTAGTAGTAAAAGATAATCTTTGTGTCAAAAATCAGCTAACTACTGCAGCTTCTAAAATGCTGGCAAATTATAAAGCTACTTATGATGCTACAGTCATACAAAAATTAAAAGATGCTGGCGCTATTATAGTTGGACGATCTAACATGGATGAATTTGCCATGGGGGGAAGTACAGAGAACAGTGCTTTTATGCAAACCAAAAACCCTTTGGATATATCACGTGTACCAGGCGGCTCATCTGGAGGTTCTGCTGCAGCCGTAGCTATGGGCGGAGTTCCCGTTTCTCTGGGATCAGATACTGGTGGAAGTATCAGGCAGCCAGCCAGCTTTACAGGTATAATTGGATTAAAACCAACTTATGGAGCTGTTTCTCGTTACGGACTGATAGCTATGGGATCATCTCTTGACTGTGTTGGCCCTTTTGCTAATAATATAGAAGATATAAAAATTATTTTTGATATTATAAAAGGCGAAGATGCTAGAGATGCAACTACAATCAAAAATCAAGAGCTGGAGTTAATTAATAAAAATTTATCACAGAATAAGAATAGAAAAATAATAGGGATACCAAAAAAATTCATAGATCAAGATGGAGTAGACTCTAATATCAGAGATAATTTTTATAAAACAATAGAGCAGTTAAAAAAGTTTGGATGGGAAATAAAAGAAATAGAATTAAAAAATATAGAAAAAGCTTTATCGGTTTATTATATATTGATGTTTGCTGAAGTTTCTTCTAATTTGGCTAGATTCGATGGAGTTAGATATGGAGAAAGTATAAAAGGTGCTACTCCTGAAAAAAGTATGATATTAAGCCGTTCTGAAGGTCTTGGTGAGGAACCGACCAGAAGATCACTTCTTGGTACCTACGTGCTTTCTAGCGGCTATTATGACTCATATTATGGTAAAGCTATTGCTGCTAGAGATTATCTTAAAGACGAATTTAAAAAAATATTCCAAGAAGTAGATCTAGTAGCCACTCCAACTTCACCAGTTTTCCCTTGGAAGTTTGGAGAAAAAAATGATCCTCTAGCCATGTACTTAGCTGACATATTTACTGTTCCTGCTAACATCGTCGGTATTCCTGGAATAAGCTTGCCTACTGGCAAAGTAAATGTTGAAGAATTGAAAAACCTATCTTTTGGCACACAGTTCCTAGCAGAGTGGCACAATGAAGAGAAACTGTTCACAGTGGCAGAAGATTTAGGGTTATAAATATACTAATTTTATATTATAATTATATATAATATAAAACTTACCCATTAACGTGTACTCTCTCAATCTAGATTATATTTTTGATAAAGTTTATGATTTCTTCCTATGGTTTAAATACTTTTGGTATTTTAATATATTGAAATATGATAATGAAAAGTATTTAAACGAAAAGAAAAGTGAGATCTGGGATGGTCTTCGAGATAGAGGGTGGTTATCAGATGATCCATTATCACCATCTAAGAATAACTTCGTAAATAGTGCTTTAGAATCAGCTGGGATTAATCTCGATAAAGACACTGACGGGGATGGTATTCTAGATAAAGATGATAAATATCCTTTTGACCCCAACAACTGGACTGACGATAAAAAGTTTCAAATATTTGAAGATAAATTAACCTGGTCAGACAAAATAAAACATTTTCTTGGTTTTAATTTATCTGATACTGATAGAGATGGCGTACCAGACAGTATAGAAAAACAGTATTATTCCAATATAAATAATCCAGATACTGATGGAGATGGGATTTTTGACAGTGAAGAAATAGCCAAAAATATGAATCCGATTAATGCCGATATGGATTCTGACGGTGTAATGGATGGAAGAGATGCTTATCCTTTTGATAAATTCAAAAGCGTATTTGAGAATGACAAAGATAGCGATGGGGATGGTATAGGAGACCGAATAGAAAAAGCTATAGGCTCCAATCCAAATAATCCAGATACTGATGGAGATGGTTTAAGAGATGGTATAGATCCACACCCATTACTTTCTGAAAACAAAATTAACTCTGGACTCAGCTTAACCAATTTACATTTGACTGAGGGCATATCTTTTTCTATTCAGAATAGTATATTATCTTTTCTTTCTACACTATTATTAATATTAATTATAGTAACTTTACCTATATTTATTCTTGTTTTCTATAAATGGTATTCTACAATCAAACTAGCAGTAGAGCATTATTATCATTTGTTTCACCATTCATTTGGGTATAAAGAAGTATTCGGACGTGGAGGACATGACCATATCGAAGCTTTAAAAGAACATAAAGAAATTCATAAAGGTAATCAGGTTTCCCATATAATAGTTGCTCCACCTGAAATAAAAGAGTATGACCAACATCCAAAATGGGCCATAATCAAAGACTATATGTCTGAGAATTCTGATATTTTTTGGAAAATAGGAATTATAGAAGCTGATACAATGTTAGATGATGTTTTGTCACAAAAAGGTATTACGGGAATGGATCTTGGAGAAAAATTAAACAACATAAATCTTGTTAATATTAATGAAGCCTGGGAAG
>JAUPVO010000020.1 GCA_030916975.1 Patescibacteria group bacterium | reverse complement strand
TCTGTGACCCTTATAATTCTCATAAGCAATGTGACGAAATGTAGGTTTAGGCAAATCATAACAAGCCACTACAAAGTTTGGCTCTATAATATTTTTAGCATTAATAATCATTTTTAAAAATCCAAACAAAGCTCCAGTTGGTCTACCATCTCTAGTAGCAAAACCCTGCATCGCATGATAGCCTCTATGTAAAAGAGCATGCGAATCTATTAGCATTATTGTCTTCTTGTTCTTGTTTTTGAATATTTGATTATTTTGTTTCGACATAAATGTTTCTTAGGTTTTCTTCTTGAAGCTTTTCTATATTTATAATCATGTTCGGTTCTGGAGAGACGGTGTTCTCTGGCCACTCTATAATCACAAGATTATTGTTTTCTGTTTTTTTGTGTAATCCTAAAATCTTCCCCTCTTCTTTATTTTCGAATCTGTAAGCGTCTATATGTAGAAGCTTTTGTCTTTTATTGTTAAGAATGTTATATTCTCTCATAATGGTAAAAGTTGGCGACTGAATATCGTCTTTGATATTAAAAGATTTGGCCAAAGACTTTGTAAAAGTTGTCTTCCCAGCCCCCATTTCACCTTTAAGATGAATAACGTAAGAATTACCACCATCTTCACCCCCAAAAGACTCAATGATATTGTGAATTTCTTTGGCCACATTATCTAGATCCGCTAGAGTGATGCTTGTAAAACTTTTCTTCATCAGTCTATAATAACATATTTTGATTTTATATTTTAATGCAAATCTTCCACTCTTCTTGCATGTTTTCTTGTTGTAATTTGTTTATATATAGTCTTAGCCAAGTATACAAGCAATACAAACAATAGTATAATCAAGATCCATTTGAAAAGCAAACTATACCAGGTTTCTGTGTTGATTCCAGAAGTAGAGTCAGTATCAGAAATCAACACAGAAATTGTGGATACGTTATAATTACTATTTTCGTCTGATATCAAATTATCATCAGTATCGTACATCTCATAATATACTTGAGCTGAGGTTATTATAGAAGACCCTATAGCAGCATTCTTGTCAACTTTAAATACAAAAACTTTGACCTCTTGTTCCTTTGAGGCAATTTTATTCAAATCCAAAATGACATTACCTCCTTCAACTCTACCATCTGTACCCATGTATTGCATTTCTTTTGGTACAGAGACAGTAATTTTAGCATTTTCCAAGTTAAGAGAAGACGTGTTCTTGTAAGAAACAATATACTCAACCTCTTCTCCTGGAGAAAGATTTCCTTTTTTGGTTATATCTATGCTTACAAACTTTTCTCCAGTAGAGAGTTCTGATGAATTACCGCTTATATCTTGACACACAATAACGGGCTTTTTGATTGTTTTGGTATTGGATATCTTGTTCACAACTGGAGTAGCAGTCTTAGTTGTTGTCTTGAACGTTCTACAGCTTTCTATATCTCCTCTATATGTTCCATTACTATTAGTAATAACCGCTCTATAATAATACAAAGTATTTTCCTTCAAAGTTCTAACATCATTTGAGTAATTAATGGAATTAGTGTTACCGATATTAGCCTGATTAGTACTTAGTCCTAGGGCTCTAGTTTCTCCGTATTCAAAATACCCTATAGTATTAACTCTACCCGCTATAGCTGCTACAGCATTGAATCTACAGCTGTTAGCTGTAACCTGGGTTGGCTGTGTAGTCATAACGCTATGAGTCCAAGTATTACTACAGATCTGATCTTCTCCAACAACTGTTCCGTTAGGACAAGTTTTGGTACAGTTCTGATTATAAGGTATCACATTTCCATTTTGGCACGTTTTGGTTTGAGTTGGACAGGTTTGGCTAACTGATATAACGCTACCGTTCCAGCAAACCTGTGTTTGGTTTGGACAGGTTTGATTCTCAGGTATTTTATTTGGAGTATTTTGGCAAGTTTTGTAACATGTATCGTTAATATTCACAACACTGCCGTCCTGGCAAAGCTTCTGTGTTTGTATACATTGTCCGTTCTGCAGAGCGTAATACTGTGAGCAAGTTTTGGCATAAACCTGTCCAACAGAACTTCCTCCATTGTTCCAGTTAGTCATCTTGTATGTTTCAGCTTGTACAGTATTAACTACTGGCTGCTGTACTGTAGGAGCGTAGACTTGGCCAACAGAACTTCCTCCATTGTTCCAATTGGTCATTCTGTAGGGCGCTGTTTGCACAGTGTTAACTACTGGCTGCTGTACTGTAGGAGCGTAGATCTGTCCTACTGAATACCCGCCATTATTCCAGTTAGTCATTCTATATGTTGGAGCAGATGGTAAATACACATAACTTGTACCTATGGTTTGTCCTACTGATGTTCCATAGTTCTGATACCCAACAGTATATATTGTCTGATTAGCTGTTTGAGGTTGTGAAGCTGGGCAAGATCCTGCAGCCGTAGTATATCCAAGAGTTTGGCACCAAAAACAACTTCCTCTAGTTACATAACTTCCATCTCCACAAGTCTCCATAGATACGCTATTAATAATATAGTCATCTGGATATACTTGGGTATTGGGAGTTTCTTGATAGACGCAAGATGAACAGTCTTGATAATCTGTATTCCAGCTACCACTATTAATATCCTGCTCAGTAACTATAGGGAAACTGTCTTCTGGTATCTGCGAATAAGAAAAAAGTGAAAAAGATATTAGTGACAATAGAACAATAAAAATAGTTTTTAAAGCTTTGTATTTCATATTTTATATACAAGGTGGGCAAGTATTATAAAAAGCTCTGATTGGATTCCTACATGGCCCCATATAATATCTTCCTTCTTTGTCTTTTATTACTGGCATATTCTTGGATAAGATCACATAGGCTTCTCCGGCATCTACAACTCCTTCGACCAGCTTATTTTGATCCAAATTACTTATAGTATCTCCAGGAAGTGACACCATTTTTGAGGTTTGCTTTCCTGCTGGAGAATCCCACTCTTTCGTAATGATTTTTGCGCCTTTAACTTTAGAAGCAGCCACTTCGAATCTTGAGTTTTCGTGTGGGTAATACAAAAGCTCTGGATCAAGTCCAATTTTCTTCTGAACCCAATACTGCTCATATGTTTCAACTACAACCCTAGCATTATCATGATTATTAAAATGTACGCCTTTGGGCTTGCCTGTACTTCCAAGTGCCTTTGCTTTATCTTTTATTATTAGAATGTACTTATTGAACATTTTAGGGTCCACAACCTTTCCGTTTTGACTTTCACTGAAAAATGGCCACCCGACTTCTGTTCCCTCCTTTACAGATAAAGACTTGCGTACAATCTCATCATATTTCCCCATATCCTCTTCAGAGAGGTCTTTAGCTTCTACATTTTCTGCTACTCCACCTAGCCCAACTCCAACAACAGTTCCAGCTACTGCTGCCTTAGCTCCACTCTTTAAAAAATCTCTCCTGCTTAACTTTTCTTCTTCAGGCTTTTTTTTCTTTTCTGTATTATTTATTTTTTGTTGTGATGGTTGCGGTCCTCCAAAAAAGTTTCCAAACATAAATCTATATATTATATAGATACATTATCTCATAACTTCCAGTTTTTATTAAGTAAAAAGAATAAAGTTATACACAAAACAAAAACCCTGAATTTTCAGGGTTTTTGTTTTGATTTGATTTATTTTTGTAATTCTTATTTGTCTGTAAGTCCGTAATAGATATTTCTACCCAGAAGGAATAAGATTGCAACTAGAATAAGTATGATTAACCACTCTAATATATTATTAGGCCAAGCAAATCCACCTATACTATTGTCACTATTAGAATTATTGTCAGCTATACTATTGCCAGCATTATCTGCAATAACAGTTACTATCATATTAGTACTGTTTTCATCGGCCATAACTTTACCTTTTTCATCCAATACTTCATAAGTTACCAAGCTGCTAACAACCATAGTTTTACCAACCTGAACACTTTCATCAACTTTAACTAGAACTTTAAGCTCTCCAGAAGACATTGCAGCTACATTACCAACATTAACTCTAATAGTATTAGTGTTAGAATCTAATATTGCTCCTGACATAGAGTTCTGTATTTTCATTTCTGAAGGTAAAGTAACACTTAGAACTACGTTAGATATGTTCACAGAGGAAGTGTTGTTGTATTTGACAGAATACTCCATAACTCCACCAGCCACTAATTTACCTTGAGTAGAGCTAATCGCTAAGTTGATAAGCTTCTGGCCCGGTTTGATGCTGGCAGTGTTACCAACTTCATCTTTACAAATGATAGCATTTCCACCTTTTTCTGCCACAACTCCTGGTATTGTTGTAACTGGATCTTTTGGTTTTGGCTTTATGGTAGCTGGTTTACAATACACATTGTAATCAGTGATTGATGTATACCATTTGTTGTTATAAGAACAATACTTTTTACAGCTGTTGTTATACTCATTAGCTGAATAGTAGGTTTGATTATTAAGCGAACAATAATATACAGTTGATTGTTTACAATTATTGTTATAATCAACGGTTGAGTTGTACCAAGTACTATTCAGAGAACAATACTTTTTACAGCTTTGATTAAATGAATATTCTGAATTATAACTTTGTCCATTAATAGTACAATACCAGACTTTTGTATTTGTTTTACAATAATT
>JAUPVO010000019.1 GCA_030916975.1 Patescibacteria group bacterium | reverse complement strand
ATAAATGGATACAGAAGTGCGTATGTGCGAGACTTCTTTGCCAAGATATCATACGTCATGTAAGCATCTGCAAAAGCAGTCAAATTGGGTAGTTTAAATAATCCAAAAACAAGAAAGAAATAGGACATCATGTACATCATTCCTGTCATAAAGCTATAATCTTGTTTGAGATACATAGTGACAATAGTCAAAATTGTAATGACTCCGAACATAGATATTAATGGTAATAGTTTTTGGAAAGTTGATTGATGTTGAACATTCAAGACTTTTATTGATTGTTCGGTTTTGTGATGTTCACAAAAGTAATGAGGACTACCATTTATGTTCTCATAATAGGTGCTAGCCATACTACACTTCTCACATTTGTTGTATTTTATTGCATGCATATAATTTAATGTTGAACGCTTTCACTTCCATGATGATCTTCACCAAGTAGTGTGTTATCCATAACATAATGAGAAAACAACATAAAAAGTATTGCTAAAATTACTACAACTGCAAGATTTTTCTTTTCTATTTTAAATTTGTCTTTCAAGAAAAATGTTACATAAGTAATAATTATTCCAATGCCTAAGAGTATTCCCGCATATGACGGATTATCAAGATAGTGCTGTATACCACCTGACAAGAATCCAGTTGCAAAAGAAAGTCCTGTAATTATAAGAAAATAATTTAGGTTGATTTTTTGCCCATGTTCTTTTGCTT
Source organism: Patescibacteria group bacterium (assembly GCA_030916975.1). Lineage (GTDB taxonomy): Bacteria > Patescibacteriota > Minisyncoccia > Phycocordibacterales > UBA5272 > JAUPVO01. The sequence goes on along the minus strand of JAUPVO010000019.1, from coordinate 8,301 downwards.
CTTTAATATTTCCTATAATAGTGAGGATTAGACCTATACCAATTAGAACAACATATCTTGTTACTCCGTTTTGAAGTGTTCCAATATGAACCACTGATCCTGCGATAAGAGCAACTCCTAAATATTTTGCGATATAAGTAAAAAATGCATAATGTGATTTATTTATATCCATACTATTTTCTCTTTAGCTTATAGACTTTAATAATCTCTTCTTGCATTTCCTTGATTCGACTTTTATTTGTGTCTTTTGTAAGACAGTGGGCAAGGTGGCTCTGTAGCATCTCATCTTCAAGGGAAGAGATGGCACTTTTTATAGCACTTGTTTGAGTAATGATATCAATACAGTATTTATCTGCTTGAATCATCTTTTCAACTCCCTCCAGTTGTCCCATTATGCGTTTAATACGACTAACTATTTTTTTGTTATCTTTGTGTACACCGTGCATATTTATTTACAGCAATTAGAACCACAATTTGAACAAGCACACTTCTCACATTTACATATGATACAAGAGCATTTTGTATTTTTCATAATAATAGAGATATTGTAATGAGTTATGGTAATGCACTAGAATATCTTGAGTATATTATATACCCTATGGGGGTATATTGCAACTAGTCTATAAGTGTTAATTTCTTATCCTTATACACGATCTTGCTCCGCAGATTTGCTAATAGCTCTCGCTTCTCTGTAACCGCACCCTCTTTCAGAATGTATTTTGCATAATTTCGTATATCAGTATCTTGTCTATTGCCAACCTTGTCTGTACTTCCAAGTACTGATCTTTGGAAGATATTAAATCTTGCAATCTCATCCTCAAGTTTTTGTCTCATACCTAGCTCGTTTATATTTACCTTATCCAGTATTTTCAACATCTCAAGTATCAAATCTTCCTCTCGTATATATTTATTCTTGCAATCTCTATCTCGTGATCTGCTACATGAGTAGTAGATATATTTTGCATGAGTGCCATCTTTGAGTTGTTTCCATTTTTCTTCAGCTGATATCCCACTACTACAGTATCCGCAGGTGAATAGTTTAGTAAATGCGAACTCTTTATTTTCTCGTTGTATGTTATCTCGCTTGAGTTGAGATTGGGCTTGTTCAAATAATTCTTTGGTTATCAGTGATTCGTGTTTTCCTTGATACCAGTTACCGCTATCTTTTGGATACTCGAACATTCCATAATAGAAGGGGCTTTCCAATATTCTATATACTCCTGCAAGCGTAAGAGGTTTGTTTCCTCGGGTATAAAAATTGGCTTCGAATCGAAGCCAATTGTATATCTTTCTTCCACTTAATTTTTCGTATGCCACTCTCTCGAATATTTTCTTTACTAGGGGTGCCCGTAATTGATCCACCACAAGCTGACACTTTTTATCTATGTCTCTTTGGTTCAGATATCCAAGCGGTGCTACTCCTGGCCATAATCCCATCTCTACTCTAGTCCTTAGTCCGCGCTTCACATTGATACCTCTATTATCGTTTTCGAGCTTTGCTTGTGACCCAAGAATCATCAGGAGGAATTTTTCATTTGGATTATTCCCAAATGTCTGACCAAAGGTTCGTATCATTTGTAATTTTCCTGCATCCATAAGATCTACAATTCTTCCAAGGTCTCCTGCATTTCTACTGATACGGTCGGGTGCCCATGTCAGGATTCCGTTAAACTTTCCGTCTCTCAGTTCTTCGATTATTTCGTTGAAGACTGGTCGTTGCCCTGTTTCCTTTGCACTATGTGATTCTCGCTTCATGGTGACCACTTCAAGCCCCTCACGGTCTGCTAGTTGGAGCATTTCCTTGATTTGGCTGTCTATACTGAGTACCTGTCGTTCCTCTGATTCTGTTGATTTTCTTGCATAAAGGCAGTATTTCACCTTTATCTCTGCTATTGTGCCTCTCGCCGTCATTGCTCCTGGCATTTGATCTAATGTTTTCATATACATACATTGATGACGCAGACCCTCCGAAGAGTCTAGTGCGACCCAGTTGGTAACTAAAAACTCTCTAAAAATGTTAAAATATAGTTATTCATGATTTCAAAGATTAATAAAATTAAAAAACTAGGATTATTTAATGACTACACTCCGGTCACTGGTTTTAAAGATTTTAAAAAATTTAATTTGATATATGGTTGGAATGGAAGTGGTAAAACAACCCTTTCAAAACTTTTTGATGCATTAGAAAATGGTTCACATGCCGGATATCCTGATCTTGAATATGAGGTTCAAAATGAGTCCTCAACAAAATTTCAACAAACACAACCATTTAATCAAAAAGTTCGTGTTTTTAACCAAGACTATATTGAAAATAATTTAAAGATTCGTGAAGGTAGAGCAAAATCCATTACTCTTATTTTGGGTGATGCAAGTAAGGAAGTTCTGGAAGAAACTGAAAGGCTTGAATTAGAACTTGCTAGTAAAAATTCGGAACTAGCAAAAGAGAATGTACAGCTTGAAAATAAAGGAAAAACAAGAGGCAAAACTTTTACAGAAATCGCTAAAACAATCTATGTTGCGATAGTTGGAGGTGCAACAAGAAATTATCGAAAAGATAATGCAGAATCTGACTTTGCACTACTAACAGTAAAAAATCTCTTAGTTGACGAAGAACTAGAAAGTCTTTCCATTACCGTCAAACAACTTCAGAAACCACTTATCGATCCGTTGAAGGAAATTGAGTATGAGTTTATTAAAGACGAAGAAAAAGTAAAACTAGATAAAGCAGTGGATGATCTACTTAAAGAAGCAAAGTTGTTTATTGGGCAACAAGTAGAGTCAATAGTAATCGAACGTCTGAGAGATAATCCAAATATATCGGACTGGGTTGAAACAGGTTTGAAAGTGCAACATGATCATTCGTCTCAAAACTGTGAGTTTTGCGGTCAAAAAATTCCCGAGGTCAGATTACAGGAGCTTGCAAAACATTTTAACGAAGCAGACAAAACCCTTAAAACAAATATAGATAATTTAATAGCCAAAGTATCAACAATAAAAGAAGCTGTTAAGTTTACTCAAACTACCCCAGACGTCGCTAGATTTTATGAAGACCTTGCAGAAGAATATATAAAAGCAACATCTATTTTTTCTAAAGAAGCAGAAGATCTTCTTATTGAACTTGAGAAAGTAAGTTTTGCACTAAAATATAAGAAGTCTAAAACTACAGAAGCTACAGTATTTGAATTGTTTATTGATACAAGTAAATTTACAAACAATTTTGTAGTCGTAAATACTTTTATACATTCCCACAATAAGAAAACTGCTGATTTTGAGTCTTCAAAACAAGAAGCTACACAAAAAATAAAAAATCATTATCTAAGTACTATTTTTGACGAAGTAAAAGCTCTCGAAAAAGAGATGGTTGGTCATGAAACTAAAATCAATGCACTTACCAATGGAGACCCATCGACGCCTAAAGATATGGGTATTTTAAAACTAAGACAAGGTATCGCTGATAACAGAGCAAAGATATCCTCTACTCACAAAGCTTGTGCAGATATCACTAAAAGTTTAAATACCTTCTTAGGTAGGCAAGAATTGGTTTTTGAACCCCACAAAACAAAATCCCTAGATGAAAATGGTAATCAGGTTGAAATAGAAGACGGTTATATAATAAAAAGAAACAACAAAGTGGTAACACATCTAAGTGAAGGAGAGAAAACAGCTATTGCTTTCGTGTACTTTACTATCCACTTAAATGATCCCGCCTTTAATAAGGATAAGGATATAGTTGTTATAGACGATCCAATATCTAGTCTTGATTCAAACTCTATCTTTCAAGCTTTCAGTTTTTTGAAAAACTCAGTTAAAGATATACAGCAGGTTTTTATCCTGACTCATAATTATGATTTCTTAAGACTTGTTCTGAATTGGATGAAACACCCAGCTGTAAAAAGAGATTCGTGCTTTTACATGATTAAAAATAAAGATTCCTCTACCGAAAGAGTTGCTTTCTTGGACGAACTAGACAGAGACCTTCAGAACTTTGAAAGTGAGTACAATTATCTATTCAAACTTCTACATGAATTTCAAACTGACGGAACAATTGCTTCTGTATACCACATGCCAAATATTTCAAGAAAAGTTTTAGAAACATTTTTAATGTTCAGAGTGCCCAATAGTAATAATATCTACGACAAATTAGAGTATCTAAAACCATTGTTTGATGAAATGAAGATAACAGCGATATATAAATTCACTAATGACCAGTCGCATATTACAGGGAAAGGCTTTGATCCGTCTCTAATACCAGAAACTCAAAAAGTTGTTAAATATCTACTTGAATTTATCGAAGTCACTTTCCCAGATCATTATAAGGTTTTAACTACTGTTTAAGTGAAATTTATAGGCTCGATTCACCTAGTGAAAAGTAACTGTTGGTAACTAATTACCATTAATCCTAAAACTAAGCTAGAGTACAAAAGTACCAGAAAAATGGTATAATTGCTTTACAACTTAATAGGAGACCTAACCCCTATAAACTCTTAGTTTATAGGATATGGTCGAAATCCCGCTAGAGAATAAAAGACTCCTCGTCAGAGTCACTCTAGCGGGTCGTACCTGGAAACGGGTATGGGTGAGAGCCGAAAGGTTTTCATCGCAATGGCGAGGAGTCTCTTGTTCACGAAGACTCAAGTGCTGTTGTTCATAAAATAAACCCCGCTAGAGTTTATGAAAAAAATAAAGACCTCCGTCTTTTTCCTCATACCAATTATTTTAATACTGGCTATTTCTACACCAGAAACAGCTCTCGCATCATGGTGGAACCCTTTTAGTTGGTTTAAAAAAGAATCAAATATCACACAACAACAGATTCCAGTGAAAGAAGAATCTGAATCTGTTTCAGATTCCAAATATATTGATACAAAAAAAGAAGACACGAAAATAGTTCAACCTTCAACTCTAAAAACACCAAAACAAAAAGTTGAGACACTTAAAAGTATTTCCACTTCCACTGAACAGGAGAAATCTATTGTAGAAAAAATAAGCTCTTCTACAGTCGATATCTTACCAGTACCAATTTCTGTAAAAGAAAACCATAAACTCGAAGATGTTGTTAAAGACTGGCGACCATACGTTGTTCGTGTTACTTGTATTACCCTAGATTCAAATGGAAATAAAAAGTCATACTCTGATGGCTCAGGATTTTTGAGTAAAGGTATTAACAGAGGAACGGTAGTTTTGACTAATAGGCATGTGCTCTATGTAAAAGATGGAGTGTCTTCCGACTACTGCAATATCTATTTTCCAGAAAGCAAAGAAGTAGTGAGAGTGGAAAAGAAAGACAGATCCATATCTGGCAAGGATCATGACATGGCAGTATTAGTCATAAACCAGCCCAGTGAATATGTTTCAAACCTAATAAAAAACAACCAGGCAACAAGTAAAGACTGTAAGACGGCTAATACTGATTCTGTAGACGATATTCTAATCATGGGATACCCAATAGGTAAACCCAAAGACGATATTTCATATGTTCAAGGCAAAATTTCTGGATACCAAGAAGATTATTTTATATCTACAGCAACAATAGTTAGCGGATATTCAGGGGGTGTTGCAGTGTCATTAAAAGACAACTGCTATTTAGGCATACCTACTTATGCGAAAAAAGATGATTTATCAAAATCGCTTATTCTCGATATTAATAAATTTTAATAAATAATAAATATGAAAACATTAATCAAAAACTTTTTTAGATCAGATCTTAAGCTTAGTAGTAAGTGGTGGCATAGAGCGGTTATAGCAATTTTCTTTATATTACTTACCTTGTTCGTTATTGAAAGAATTCAGTGGACTTTTTCTTATGATCAAGGATTTTCAAAAGTGGGTAGTTTAGAAAACTATATCAGTGCTGATATTGTACTTGTCTCTGATTTAGTTTCGAAAGTTAGAAAAGAAGGACAAGTTATTTCTACATCAGATTTTGTATATGGAGATGGCAAAGATGCGACAGTACTTAGTGTATATAAAAATACAACATACTGTTCTAATGATAGTATCCACTTAACAGATGCTATTTTGAGTAGTAATAAACAGATAGTCGATTTCTACATTACAGATAATAGAAACACTAGGAAGAAGACAGATATAGAGAACTTTAAATCTTATACTAAAAAAATTAACTCAAAATGTATTACTGTTGATTCGTTCTCAGATGACTTTGGTAATAAGGTTTATTTCTTAGAATCGCTACCAGAAATTCAAAACCTTAGTTTTTATGAGTTTTCTTTTATGAAGACATTAGGTAATGTTTTTAACACATTATCCAGAGAGTTGGAAATCTTCTTAATTTTTATAGTTTCAATTGTGGTTTACTATAAAATAGTTTTGTATATAATTTTTGGTAAAAGAAAAATTAATACCGATCTGTAGTTTCTTCATCTATTTCCTCCTCTAGTTTTTTAGGTTGCTTACCAGCCTTACCTTGAATATAAGGGATGGGTCTAGTTCCGTTTCTAACTTCTTCAGCCGCTTTTAAATTTGCCTCACGTTCGTTCGGAAAACTTTTTGCCATCTGCTCATAAATCTCAGCACCTTGCTTTCTAGAGGAGACATTCTTCATAAGTTCTTTCCTATCTCTACCTGTCATCTTTCTTTTCTTTTTTGCTTCAGCTTCAAACTTCTTTCGGCTCAACCATATTTCTCTTTCGTAGAAACTAGTAGGTTCTGTATCAGAAGAATAATGGTGCTGTGGCTTACTAGTTCCGCAGTAGGTACACACTTCTCCTGGTTTTAGTTCTTGGTGATCGTGTCTTGGTTCTACATAAGTAGTTCGCACAGGCACATATCTCTTGTTGTTATTTTGTAACCAAAAACGAGTAGCGTTAAAGTTCTCACTCTTAATCATTTTAATGAGCGTTGCTTCAGCTAAGTCATTAATGTTATCTCTCCCTTGTCGCAGGACTTTCTGTATCTGATCTCTAAAGTCTTTATCGCCACTCATCCACCTGTAATAGGTGGCCCTCGAGATTCCGACTTTTTTGCAGGCGAAAGAGACGAGAGGTGTTTCCCGCAAGTATTCGATGAATTTAGATTTTTCATACGTCTTACTCATGAGCGATCTTAACTCTCTTCTTGCCAGTCATTTTCTCCCAACGATTCAATATCACTTCCGCATACACAGGAGACTTTTCCATAATGAAGCAACGACGCTTTAGTTTCGTCGATGCAATTAGAGTAGAACCTGAACCACCAAATGGCTCAAGTACTAATTGGTCCCGCTTTGTTAATACTTTGATATACGGAATGAGTATCTCTATTGGTTTTGTTCCAAAGATAATCCCTTGTCCTGACGACTTCTCATCTGAAGCATTAAAGTCGATGAAATCAGTCGGGCAGTACTTTGCTCCTTTTTGATATCCTTCCCACTGTGGGCGACCAGTAATAGCGAATAGGGCTGTCTCATATTCATTCTGTACCAGTTCTTCATCTTCAAATTCCACATCAGGTGTTCGCTCTTCAGTCGAGGTGCCGACCATTGCAATATCATACTTAGAGAAGAATTTATGTACTCCTGCGTAACCCTGATTACGATTCGGTAAATGCCAAACAAGCATATTTCGTACTTTCCAATGCTTCTCCATTTCCAACCAGATAGTTCTGATATTCTTCCAGTTTTCATACACGATGATTGAGAAATTCTCAGCTTGAACTTTCTTTACATTCGCCATCCACAGTTCGGTGAAATTATCAGGCAGGACATCGGTTTCTAAATATCTTCGATTTTTCTTTGAACCAAATCCTGTAACCGCTTCACCGTTTTTCTTTGTCTTGCCGTGAAGATAATCAAGAATATATGGTGGATCAGTCATGACCATATCTATCTTGTTCTCTCCACAGAGTTTGAGTATGTCTTCTTCGATAGTGGAGTCTCCACACATGAGGCGTGAGCCATCCAGATCATAGACATCTCCTTTGGCGACAGTGATATTTTCAATACCCACTTTTCCTAGTTCTTTTTTAAGGTCAAACTGTTCTTCTTCTAAATCTTCCTCGAATACCTTATCAAGTTCTTCTGAATCAAACCCAATATCTTGGAGAAATGATTCATCGAATTCCGCTAAAAGAGCGAGGTCAAATGACCCAGTATTTTTGTTAAGTCTGATACACAATTCTTGCTCCTTTTTGAGATCAGGAATGTTTACATAGATAACAGGGATTTCTGTATATCCAAGTTCTTTCAGAATGGTGTATCTAAAATGTCCTCCGATGATAATATTCTTTCGACCTTCGAATCCGTTCGCGAGGATTGGATCAACTAGACCAAACCTATCAATACTTTCTCGCAACTCTTTCTTCTGT
>JAUPVO010000018.1 GCA_030916975.1 Patescibacteria group bacterium | reverse complement strand
GGTATTGGTATTGGTATTGGTATTGGTATTGGTATTGGTATTGGTATTGGTATTGGTATTGGTATTGGTATTGGTGTTGGTGTTGGTGTTGGTGTTGTGTAAAATATTAGATGGTCCATAGTCACTTACGTATACACCGCAAGTAGAATCTTTGATTGCACCTCGTGTTAAAGGTCCAACATAACCAGTATTTATAAGTTTTATACTATTCTGATATTTTTTAGCAGCTCCAAAAGTAAGTGTTCCAAAATATCCAGTCGGAATGTTTGGATTAAGAGAAAGAAATCCTTGATCAATTAAAAATTGTTGTAATTTTGAAACTTCTCCATTTTTTGTACTATCATTATCTCCTATTCTTAAATTATTAGATATGCTTATACAGGCTTGCGTAGTGCTGCTCACGTTAGGATCATAATCACCGAGAGTTTGTCCGGAGGCAATTCCGCAAAGAAACAAAGGAGCTAAAATAGTGGTAAATAGTTTTTTTGTTGTTAAATTCATAAAAATAATACTTAATAATATTAATAAGAAATTTAGCAACAGTTCTTAATATGTATTATATCAAAAAAAATATTACTTTAAAAAAGTTATCCACAGCAAAGCTAACTATAATTAAGTTTAGTACGTATTGCAAATAAAATATCTTTTGTGTTATACTGAGATTATCAGTAATGATATATTATTAGGATTAACTCAGGTCGAAAGGTCTGGGCTTTATTTTTTAAAAAATTACAAATGATAGACATAAAATTATTAAAAGATGGTTTACAACAGCTAACCGAAGAGAAACATTTACCTCTTGAAAAAGTTGAAGAAGCTATGGAGCGTGCTTTGGCGGCAGCTTATCAAAAAGAATATGGAGAAAAAGGCCAGATTATTAAATGTGAAATAGATTTTGAAAATGGAGTGATGCATTTTACCCAACACAAAATTGTAACAGACAAAGAATCTGTGCGTATGCCAGAAGAATTAGAATTGTCTGAAGACGATCCTAGAAGTGTTCTTCCACGTTACAACGAGGAAAGACATATAATGATAGAATCTGCCCAATTATTGAAAAAAAATGTTGAGATTGGTGAAGAGTTATCTTTTCCTCTTGATGACAAAGACGACTTTGGACGTATCGCCTTGCAGACAGCAAAGCAAGTAATTGTGCAAGCAATTCGTGAAGCAGAAAGAGGAATCACAACTGCAGAATTCCATGACAAAATACATACTATTGTGTCCGGAACAGTAGAAATGGTAGAAAGAAATATAGTTTTTGTTGATATCAATAAATCTTCTGCTATTCTACCTCTAGAGGAACAAATTAGAAATGAAAAACTTTCTCCTGGGCAACGTGTCAGAGCATATTTGCTTGATATAGATGAATCACCTCGTGGATTAAATATCAAACTATCAAGAACTCATCCTCAATTTCTAGTTGAACTTTTCAAAAATGAGTCTTCTGAAATACTTGACGGCATAGTTGAAATAGTTAATGTAGCTAGAGAACCTGGATCAAGATCCAAAATAGCCGTTCTAACTCATGATGACAAGATAGATCCAATAGGTGCTTGCGTGGGACAAAGAGGTGTCAGAGTAAATGCTATTACTCAAGAATTACACGGTGAGAAAATAGACATAATACTCTACGATGATAATCCTAGAGAATTTATCAAAAAGGCTCTCTCTCCAGCCAAACCAGTTTCAATTGAGATTAATGAGGAGGAGAAAAAAGCTACGGTATACGTAGAAAAAGAAGAACAGTCCTTAGCTATAGGTAAAGGTGGACAGAATGTGAGATTGGCAGCTAGATTAACAGGATATAAGATAGACATTATTACAGATGACGGTGACGATATAGATTCTGAGGGAGTTGAAGACGAAGTAATAATGGAAGGGACTGATGAATTTAATCAATAATAATTAAAACATATGAAAGAAATTTTAAAACAAATAAAACCTCTTACAGATGAAAACAATATTAATGTAATAATTGAGATCCAAAAAGGGTCTAAAAATAAATACGAATTTGATAAAGAAACTGGAATGATAATGCTAGACAGGGTTATGCATACATCTCAAGACTATCCTTTTGATTACGGTTTTGTTCCTAACACTTTATGGCATGACGGCGATCCTCTTGATGTTGTATTACTAACTACTTACCCTCTTCTTCCCGGTGTTTTAGTTGAGGCTAGACCACTGGCAGTTATGGATATGATTGATTCTGGAGAAGGTGATGCTAAGATAGTTGCTGTTCCTGTTGGAGATCCTCGCTTCAAAAACATGAATGATATCTCTGACATAAACCCTCACACCCTAAAAGAGATAGAACATTTCTTTTGTACATACAAATCTATACAAAATAAAGTCTGCACAATAGAAAAAGTGGAGGGCAAAGAGGCGGCTTTAAAAGCAGTTAAAGACTCTATCGACTTAGCTAACAAATAAAAGATAAAAGAATAAGAATATTATGACACACAAAATAACAAAAGAAAAAAATAGTAAAGTAGAATTAGAAGTAACTATTTCAAAAGAAGAGTTCCTCAAGTACAGAGATCAAGCTTTTAAAAGCGTTCAGGCCAATATAGAGATGGATGGTTTTCGTAAAGGCCACGCTCCAGAGTCAGCCATCTTAGCTAAATACGGAGAAGAATCTATTTTAAGAGAGATGTCTAACTTAGCTATAAATGAAACTTACCCTCAAATAATAATAGAAGAGAAGATCAAAATTATAAGTGAACCGCATATACATATAGTTCAGATGGAAGAAGGTAAAGATTTTGTATATCATGCCCATGTTCATGTGTATCCAGAGATAGTCTTGCCAGACTACAAGTCTCTAGCCAAAGAAGTTGCAAAAACAAAAAAAGAAATTGCAGATACTACAGATGAAGAAATAAAACAAGTTGTAGACCAGCTTGACGAAAAGGTTAAGGCTGAGACAAAAGATCTAGAAAAGATTATAAAAGAAAATATGAAGTCCGAAAAAGAATATTTGGAGAATACTAGAATCAGAAATGAAATATTAGAAAAACTAGTAAAAGCCACTGATGAAAATAATAAAGATGGCTGGCCAGAAAGTTTTGAGGACAAAGACAAAGCTCAGATTGTAGTACTCGATATAGCAAAAAAGGAAAACATATCAGCTACAAAAGAAGAAATAGATGCGGAAACTGTAAAAGTTATGATGCATCTTAATCCTGAAGATCTAAAAAACGGTAAAATAGATGAAGTGAGAGTTAAATCTTATGCTGAACAAATAATAATAAATGAAAAAGTTTTATCTCTACTTGAAAAGTAAGACTAGCAGACTAAACTAAACCAAAATAAATCTCTACAAAATTTTGTAGAGATTTATTTTGGTTTAGTT
>JAUPVO010000017.1 GCA_030916975.1 Patescibacteria group bacterium | reverse complement strand
CATTGAACTTATTGGGGACGGTTCATTTGGGTTTTATAGCAAAGTTTTAGATAGTTATTCTATTAATGAGGGAGATCAGGTCTATTTAAAAAACTACCCTAGTTTAGTTATTGCAGTTGTGCAAAAAATTGAAGACATACCTAACGAAAATGAAAAAATGATTTATTTTAAATCAAATTTTAGTAATAATAATATAAGATTATTTTTTATAGAGAAATAATTTTATGAAAATCTCAGAATCAAAATTATTTTTATTGGCCAAAACCTTATTTATTTTATTAGCAGTATTTTTAATAATTGTTGATATTTTATATTTTGATAAAGTCCCATTTTATACTATAATCATAATAATAATCCTTGTAACATATAATGTTTTGGTCAAAAATATTCGCTAAGAAAAATAAGTATGAAGAAATCTTACCAGAAGAGATATTTTTAGATTCTAGAAAAGAAAAGTTAGATTTTGCTAGCGGAGAAGGAGTTATATCAAAACCAGTTTTACAGAGTCACTTCACTCTTAGCTTGCTGGTTTTATTTTTTATATTTACACTTTTTATATACAAAGCTTATTCTATACAGATAACAAATTATGAATTATGGGCAGAAAGGTCCAAGAATAATTTTATCAACAAGGCTTATATTTTTGCTTATAGAGGAATGATTAAGGATAGGAACGGAGTTCCACTTGCTTGGAATGATTCCATAGACAACAAGCTTGAAGATATCAATTCTATACCAAAAAGACATTATATTGAAGGTGCTGGATTTGGGAATTTGTTAGGATTTTTGAGTTATCCAAAACAAGATAGTAATGGAGTATTTTGGCAAGATGACTTTAAGGGAATGGAAGGGTTAGAAAAGTATTATGATTCAGTTTTGGCGGGAGAAAAGGGTGACAGGGTTATTGAGGTTAATGTAAAAGGGGACATTGTAAGAGATAATATAATTAATCACCCAAAAGACGGACAAGTACTGAACTTATATATAGATAGTAAAGTACAAGAATTTTTCTACAATAGACTGAAAGAGGTAGTAGAAGCTCAGAAGTTTCAAGGTGGGGCAGGTGTTTTGATGGATGTAAATACTGGAGAAGTTATAGCAGCAGCTTCTTATCCAGACTATGACAATAATCTTTTTGTGAATGCTACTACCAGTGATGACAAAAAACAAAAATCAAATTATCTAGAAAGAAAAGACACTCCTATGCTGAACAGGGCTTTGGCTGGATTATATACTCCAGGTTCAGTAGTGAAGCCTTTTATGGGATATGCTGCCCTTAACGCAGGAGTTATAGATCAATGGACCAATATACTTTCTACTGGAGCTTTAGTTATCAAGAACAAATATGGCGGCCCAGATACTATTTTTAGAGACTGGAAAGCTCATGGTTACGTTGACCTCAGGCATGCCTTAGCTGTATCATCTGATGAGTATTTTTATCAGGTCGGAGGAGGGTATAAAGATCAGGAAGGACTCGGCATAGCTAGAATAGATCAGTATATGTCTATGTTTGGTTTTGCATCTAGCACTGGGGTAGATTTTATAGGAGAGAAAGACGGTATTATACCGACACCAGAGTGGAAGAAAAAAACATTTGAAGATGGAGACTGGCTACTTGGTAACACTTATCATTCAGCTATAGGTCAGTATGGATTTAAAGTTTCTCCTGTTTCTCTGGCTAGATCGATTGCTTCTATTGCTACAGGAGGTAAATTGGTAACTCCAAGAATTGCTGATACAGGACAAGAAGCAACTTCAACTTATTTGCAGCTTGATGGTGCTGATCTTAAAGCGATTAGAGAAGGAATGCATCTTTCGGCTAGCGAAGGAGGTACAGCTCACTATTTTAATAATTTACCATTTGAAGTTGCCGCCAAGACCGGAACTGCTCAATTAGGTGTTAATAATGAAAGGGTTAATAGCTGGAGTACTGGTTATTATCCATATAATGATCCCAAAAATCCACCCAAATACGTTTTTGTTTTCCTGATGGAAGGTGGCCCAGCTAATAATACTGTAGGAGCGTCTAAGATAATGCGTGAAGTCTTTCAGGATATGTTGGACGACAAATTACCATATGTTACTTTTGATCAAAACTAAAGATTTAAAAAAGTTACAAAATATGTTATAATCCTTTAAAATAGAAATTTAAATTTATGCAAAAAGAGTATATTACATTAGAAAAAAAGGCGGAGCTAGAAAAAGAATTAGTAGAATTAACTACAACTAAGAGAAAAGAAGTGGCTGACGCACTTGAGTATGCAAAATCACTAGGGGACTTATCTGAAAACGCTGAATATAATCAAGCACGCGAGGATCAAGCTCATCTTGAAGACAGAATTAGAGAAGTAGAAAACACATTAAAGAATGCAGAGATAGCAACTGGCACAACTAGAACAGGAAAGATTGAAGTAGGTTCTACTGTAGTAGTTACAAAAGTTGGCGATAAGACTGAGAGGACTTTCTTGCTTGTTGGTAGCGAAGAAGCAGATATTGAGCAGGGTAAAGTCTCTAATGAATCTCCACTTGGAGATGCATTACTTGGTCATGAAAAAGGTGATAAAGTAACTTTCAAAAGTCCTAATGGGCAAGAGATTTCTTATACGATTAAGTCGGTAGAGTAGTATTTTAGAGGGAAGTGATTACGCTATTGATACTATGATATTCATCTTTGCGATGTTATAATTTTTCTATGTTAGACAATATATTTTCTCATGCCACTATTATAGTAAATGGAGATTATGAAAGTTTTAAAAAAGAGCTTTCTAATAAAAATATTCTCTATTTGTCTTTTGATGTTGAAGATAAAAATGAGAAAGATAGTGTTAAGAATTTTAAAATAGAAGACTTAAAAAAAATTAAAGAGTTTCAAAACTCAAAAGTTTCAGAGAAAAGATTTGTTGCAACTGATAGAAGCTTTAGAAGTACTGTAATACAGAACGCTTTTCTAAAGTTACTAGAAGAGCCCAACCCCAATATTTATATTGTTCTATTCACTAAGAATTTGTCTATGTTTCTGCCTACCGTATTATCGCGATCCCAGATAATTAAAGTAGAAGATGCTGATAAGAATAAAGTTGTAAAAGATAAAATTAAAAATCTAAAATTAAAAAATAGATTTGATAAATTAGAAAGATTTCTTATTGCTGAAGACTACAATAAGCGCGGCCTTATTACGGACAAACAAATAGAAGACTATAAAGCTTTAATTTAATTTTTCGGAGGATTTTATGCTATAATGTTTAGAATAATATAGTGATATATGTATAATTTTAATGAATTAAATACTAGAATAAAAGAGGCTACAGATTACTTTTTGCAGGACCTTAAGTCTATCCAGACAGGAAGAGCTACTCCAATGGTACTTGATAATGTGTTGGTTGTGGCTTACGGATCACTTATGAATATCTCACATTTAGCTTCTGTTTCAATCGAAGATGCTAAGACCTTGAGAATATCACCTTTTGATAAAAGTGTATCAAAAGACATGGAGAAAGCCATTAACGATGCTAATCTCGGCTTATCAGTTGCTTCAGACGGTGAAGGTCTTCGTGTTATATTTCCTTCTCTTACTACAGAACGTAGACAGCAATATGTTAGATTAGCCAAAGACAAACTGGAAGATGTTAGAATCAAGATTAGAGCAGCTCGCGAAGATTCTAAAAGAGACATAGAACAAAAAGGTAAAAATGGAGAATTTGGAGAAGATGATAGAAAGAGAATGCTAGAAGACTTACAAGATAAAATAGATCAAGCTAATAGCTTGTGCGAAGGTTACTTTACAAAAAAGGAAGAAGAAATATTAAAACAATAATTTTAAATTATGATATATAGTATATTTATTTTCATCTTGGTTATTTTGGTGCTAGTGATTGTGCACGAATTAGGACATTTCTTAGCAGCTAAAATATCTAAGATGAGAGTAGAAGAATTTGCTTTTGGTTTCCCACCTAAACTTTTCAGTAAGAAAATGGGAGAAACAACTTACGCTTTTAATCTTTTGCCGATAGGTGGTTATGTTAAGATAACGGGTGAGAGTTTTGATGAAGAGGAGAGGGAAAAGTTAAAAACTGACAAAAGAGCTTTTCAGAATAGACCTAAACTTTTACAGATTTTTGTACTTGTAGCCGGCGTTACTATGAACATGATTCTGGCTGCTATTATTTTTACTTTCTTGAATACCAAAACTCACCTTATGCCAGTTGGACAGGAATATGATAAGTATATTCAGAATCCAAAAACATATATAATTGATGTAGCTCCTAATTCTCCGGCTAGCTTGGCTGGGATTGAGAATGGTTCTGAGGTTATATCTGTCAAAAGCGGCAATGATAGTGCATCAATAGATAATGTGGAGAGCGTGATTGATCTGGTTAAAAAACATTACGATGAATATATATTAATATCTTACAAGGACAAATCAGGAAATATCAAAGAAGCTTCAGTTTTGCCAACTTACAATGAAGACAAAACCAAAAAGACTATAGGTATAGCCTTGCAAAGAGGAGAGTATGTCAAATTAGAAGGTATGGATATTATTAAGTTTGGAATTCAAGATACATATAATTACACTAAACTCACTGTTGCTGGACTTAAAGATACGCTTGTCAAACTAGTTAAAGGAGAAAATGTTTCGGATAGTGTGGCTGGTCCAGTAGGCATAGCCAAGATGGTTGGTAAAGCTAGCGAAAGTGGTGTTGATAATATTTTATTCCTGACAGCTATATTGTCTATCAGCTTGGCTGTTTTGAATATATTACCTATTCCTGCGCTTGATGGAGGTAGAATAATGTTCGTTCTAATAGAGATGGTAACCAGAAGAAATATAAGCCACAAGATTCAATATTTTGCTAACGCTTTTGGTTTTATTTTTTTAATGTCTTTAATGCTAATCACTGTGTATCTAGATATTTTTAGATAAGATATATTCACCAATAATTTATGGTGCCCCCAGTAGGGCTCGAACCTACGACCATCTCCTTAAGAGGGAGTTGCTCTACCAACTGAGCTATAGAGGCATTGGTGCCTGGGGCGGGACTCGAACCCGCACGAGGTAATCCTCGAGAGATTTTAAGTCTCTTGCGTCTACCATTCCGCCACCCAGGCATTGTTACTATGTAAAATAATACTAGCACATAATAACATATTTTTAATATTTTTTCTACTCAAATACCAATATTAGAAGCCTAATTAATCTTTTACACTACCAGGGTTAATTGTGATTCTTGGCCAGAGCTCAAGTATAGGTTTGCCGGCCATTTGATTGATATGAATTGGCCCCCAAGCTCTAGAGTCATAAGATCCAGAACGATTATCTCCTTCTACAAAATACTCATCATTACCCAAAGTTACGTTAACATTTTGATCTAATTTGGGATACTTCACATAAGATTCATCCAAAGTTACTTTCTCTCCATTTTTATCTATTATTGAGGTGTCTGTACCATCTATTCTGATAGTGTCTCCAGGTAGCCCTATGATTCTTTTAATAAAAAATTTATTATTATAAGGTGAAGTAGCGTCTTCGAATCTAAACACCAGCACATCATTTCGGTTTATTGTTCTGTATTTGTAAGTTTTATCTACTATAAGAAGATTGTTATCTTGAAAAGTGGGATACATACTGGTTCCGTCTACCAAAAAAGGTTGTGCTATAAAAACTTGAATAGTCCTTATTATTACAAGTACTGAAAGTATCCACTTTAAGAAACTAAGAGGAGTTTCTTTTTCTTCTAATATTCTAATTCTTTTTAAGAAATTTTCTAGAGGTTTAGAAAAAATACCAAGAAAAAGCAAGATACACAGTAGAGCAAAAAACGATAAAAACACCACAGAAAATGGTGTGTAGGATATTTCAAAGAATTGAGATACTACGGATTGAGGATCATTCATTTTTAGGTTAATTATTTTAAAAATTATAACATAGATTAGGGTTATGTTATAATCTTTGTTAGCCAAAATCACGCATGAAAGAAGAAGTTAAAGAAAAAGAAGGAGCTTTATTATCCAAAACTGATAGATTAAGATTTGACATAGTAAAAAGAAGTAAAGAAGCAACTCTCGCTAGAGCTGGAGTAATACATACGCCGCATGGTGATGTGGAAACTCCAGCCTTTATACCAGTAGGAACTAAAGCTACAGTTAAGTCGCTCTATGTTGATATGATTAAAGGAATTGGGTCAGAGGCGGTACTAGCCAATACATATCATCTCTATCTCCAGCCCGGACAAGAGATAGTAAAGCGACATGGAGGATTTGCTAATATGATGAATTGGAAAAGTAATAATTCTTTGTTACCAACTTTTACAGACAGTGGCGGATTTCAAGTGTTCTCTCTGGGAGCTGCTTTTGATACTGGAGTTAGTAAGATAGCCACTAGCGAATCTTTATCCCAGAAACAAAAAGAAATACTTGATGATACCGGTAAGAAAAAGATTAAATCTTCTAATAATCAAATGGCCAAGATTGATGATGATGGAGTTACATTTAAGTCATATATAGACGGATCATCCCATAGATTCACGCCAGAAACAAGTGTTCAGATACAACATGATCTTGGGGCGGATATATTTTTTGCTTTTGATGAATGTACTTCACCTCTTGCCAGTAAAGATTATCAGATAAGTGCCATGAATAGAACTCATCATTGGGCTAAAAGATGTATAGATGAACATGAGAGACTGGGATTAAGTGCTGCAACGGGAGCTAGGCAAGCTATATTTGCTGTAGTTCAAGGTGGCGCTTATGAAGATCTTAGAAAAGAGAGTGCCA
Organism: Patescibacteria group bacterium; assembly: GCA_030916975.1. Lineage (GTDB taxonomy): Bacteria > Patescibacteriota > Minisyncoccia > Phycocordibacterales > UBA5272 > JAUPVO01. The sequence continues at coordinate 1,909 of JAUPVO010000017.1, read as the reverse complement.
CTGTATTAAGCTGTATGGATTTTGACGGATTCGGTATAGGAGGAAGTTTTACGAAAGAGGATATGCATAAAACAGTTAGGTCAGTTACAGAGAATTTGCCAGAAGGTAAACCGAGACATCTTCTTGGTATAGGAGAGCCAATTGATTTTTTTATTGGGGTAGAGTACGGTATTGATACTTTTGATTGTGTTTCTCCAACCAGAATAGCTAGACATGGGAATATTTACAGCAAAGAAGGCAGAATTAATATTTTAAATAGTAAATACAAGAATGACATGTCACCAATATGTGATGACCAAGATTGTCCAGCACATGATTACACCAAAAGCTATCTTGCTCACCTCTATAGAAGCGAGGAGATATTAGCTTCTAGTATAGCTTCAGCCCATAATTTACATTTTATAATTAAACTAGTTAAAAATATTAGAAATTCAATACTTGAAGATAAGTTTTTTGAATATAAAAAAGAATTCCTAGAGCAGTATTATATAAGTAAATAAAAATAGGGGTGCGCCTTTGGCGCACCCCACCCATTTTTGTCACTAATCAATTTTTACCCCCATCTCTTCTTTATCTTTTTTTGTTAGGTCTCCTAAGAGGAAACCAAACAAGATCCCAAAAATGACTAATGGGAGTAGAAATAGTAAAGCTGGCTTCATGGTATACTCCTATTAAGTTGTACCATTTTTAATATTACTCCTAGAAAAGTAAAATTGCAAGTATCTTATATTTATTATAAAATAATACTCCATGGCAAAATTAATCAGTTTTATTAAAGATAATAAACATACAATTATTATTAACCTAATAAGTTTGTTTATATTATTAGTTTTGCTAGAGCTACTTCGCGATGAAAAAAGTTTTCTCCATAATTTAATAATACAAAAATAGGACAAATACAAATAATATTTTTAGAGTTTGTATTTTATTTTGTTTTGATATAAAATGTTTATAGATAAATATAAAATTATATGGAAAAAGTAAAAGATATAAATGCTAGTAATTTTCAAGAAGAAGTTTTAGATAATAAGCTTCCTATTTTGGTAGACTTTTGGGCTCCTTGGTGTGGACCATGCCTTATGATGGCTCCAATTCTAGATGAGTTAAATTCTGCTTCAGAAAATAAATTCAGTGTTATGAAGTTAAACGTTGAAGAAGAGGAAAATGTGGCTTTGGCTCAGCATTATGAGATTAGAAGTATACCCAATATGAAACTTTTTAAGAATGGAAAAGTGATTCATGAATTTGTAGGAGTGACTGACTCAGAAACTCTAAAAACCTCTATCCTAAACGCAATCAAAAGAGAGGAGTAGGAGAGTAGATTCATTATGTTCATAATAAAAATATCCTCCTGTCAGTTAAACTGACAGGAGGATTATTATAAGCTTGGCCTGAGGCTTAGTCAATGTAGATAAGGCGGAGTAGGTTCAGTCTCGTTGGCAGATTCTTGGTATCCATGTTCATTCCAGATAATTTTCCAGTCAGGCTGAATGCCTAGGTGCTTTTTCCCCACAAGTTCTGGGAAACAATGAATGCATGAAGTCCAAAAAATAATCCGAAGAGTTTGAGCTTTTCGGCAATTTGTGCTAGTTTTGCAGTTTTTACAAACAAACAGTATAGCCTCTGCAGTTCTTCACCTGCAGTCCCTACGAGATGATCGTGCTCACATCCTTTGTAATCAGGCTTAAAAGATTCAATATCTTTAGCCGTGATTGTCTTTGCTCTGCTTGTATTAAGTCTAACCAATTTGTTGTCATTACCAGCTCCTTTTTATTAGGCTAACATATCTAGACGCTACTTAAAGCCTACGCATTGCTCATTTTCAATTCGCACCCCTTCTGCGTACCCTGCTCTGTTACTACAAAAATCAAGTTTTAAAGGAAAAGATCTTACGTAGTTAACGTGAGAT
>JAUPVO010000016.1 GCA_030916975.1 Patescibacteria group bacterium | reverse complement strand
TTCTGAATATTAAAGGCTTAAGAAAATATGAAGCTCTCCGTGACTCTTATCTGAATATATACCAAGAGTTAAATACGCTTCTAGAGAATTATAAAGATAATAAAACAGCTAAATTCCTCTCCAATACTTTAGCTCTGGAGATTAAGCAGTCAGAAGAAACAGGTAAAGCCTCTAACTTGACCGCTTGGAAGGATGAGTATTTTACAAAAGGAGAAGATGGGAATCTAATTTTAAAAGATAGTAAAAAAGAAAAAATTGAAAAATGGCTAGGTTTGGCTGGAATTTACAAAGACTATAACAAAAGCATGCACAATAAAGGTCTTTATGATTTTGATGATATGATTTTTAAAGTGAGTAGAGAATTATTAAACAATACAAATCTAAGAAATGAGTTAGAAGAAAAATATCAATATATTATGATTGATGAGTTTCAAGATACTTCAGACTCTCAATTTGCGTTGATACAGAATCTTACACTTAATCCAGTTAACGAAGGCCGTCCTAATGTGTTGGTGGTCGGGGATGATGATCAAGCCATTTTTAAATTCCAAGGAGCTGAGCTTGATAATATTACCCGATTTGTGAATATGTATAAGGATGTGAACTTTATAACTTTAGACAAAAACTATCGATCGACACAAGGCATTTTAGATCATGCTAGAAGTCTAATTACTAAAATAGATGATAGATTAGAGGTTAGATTCCCTAGTCAGATTAATAAAAACATAATAGCTGACAATCAAAAGTTATTAGCAGAAAAGGAAGGAAAAATAATAGAAAAAAGTTTTGATAATATATTTAATGAGATGGATTATATTGCAACAGAGATAAAAGATCTAATACAAAAAGGTGCTTCTCCTAATGAAATTACTGTTATATCTAGATCTCATTCTAATCTAAGAGGTCTTAGCAGCGTTTTTAATCAGCACAATATTCCTTATAGTTATGAAAAAAGAGAAAATGTCTTTGATAAGCAACCTATTAAAGAGATTCTAACTATAATAACTTTTGTAGATAGTAGCAGAAGAGAATGCAGTGAAGATTTGTTGCCAGAGATATTGTCATATAAGTTTTGGAATATAGATAGAGTCGAGATTTGGAAAATAGCAGAAAAGGTTAAGAGTGGAAGTTTTACTGAAGGTGAGTTAGGAGAGAAAGTTTTTAATAGACCATCTTGGCTTCAGGTCATGTTAGATTCTGAAAAAGAAAATATAAAAAGAGTGGCTGAGTTTTTGATAGAATTAATGGCAGATAGTACTTCTTTGCCATTATCTCATCTGTTGGATAAAATAATAGGGACTAAGGAATGGGAAAGAATAGATGAGGTTGACGATGAGGACAGCATCACAGAAATTAAAAAGTATAATTTTACTTCTCCATTTAGGGATTATTATTTTGGAAAAGATAACTTTGACCATAGAAAACCCGAGTATTTGGAGTTGTTATTTGCTCTTAGAACTTTTATGGGAGCACTCAGAGAATATAAAATAGGACAAATTCTTTATGCCAAAGACATGAAAGATTTTGTTCAAGTCTATGATAATAATAGCAATCTAACTTTGAATCTCGTTTCTCCTTTTGCTACCAGTGAGAACGCAGTCATATTGCAAACTGCTCATAAAAGCAAGGGGCTAGAATACGAATATGTTTTTATCATTAATAGCGATGAGCAAGAATGGAATGGAAGAAAAAGGCAAAACAAAATAGGTGTTCCTATAAGTTTGCCACTGCTACCATCTTCTGACGATATCTCTGACATGGTTAGACTGTATTATGTAGCTATGACTAGAGCAAAACATACATTGTACATAACGCATAACAAAGATAAATTTTCTGTTTTGGATAATGTGGATAATGATACAAATAATCAAGAAGACGGTAAGAGTAAAAAAGAGAACGATGATAAAAATATTCTTAGTAAAGAAATTGTGGATAATTTATATGTTCTGGAGAAAAAGCCTTTTATAGAAGATGAGATTATTCTATTAAAAAGACTTTTGGAGAATTATAAAATGTCAGTTACCCATCTTATTAATTATCTTAATATTTCTAAAGTTGGCCCAAGTAAGTTTATAGAACAAAACCTTTTGCATTTCCCTCAAGCCATGAGCCCTAGCTCTATTTATGGTACTGCTATGCATGAGGCGCTGCAATTATATTATTTACATAATAATAAATATAATCAAAAACCAGAAAAGGAAAAAGTTATATCGTTTTTTGAAAATGCATTGAAGAGAGGAGGGCTTAGTAATGTTGATTATCAAAAGTATTATGATTTTGGAGTTAAGAATTTAACCATTTATCTCAAAGATTTAGAACAAAGAGAAATAGACAATAAAACCGTAACTAAGGTTGAAGTTGATTTTAAGAATGAAGGCGTTAATTATCAAGATGCTATTCTAACTGGTAAAATCGACAAACTAGAAATAGTTGGGAATAAACTTAAGGTTACAGATTTTAAAACTGGTAAAAGTTTCGAAGACTGGGATAGTGGAAGTGGCTATGATAAGATCAAGTTACATTTCTTTAGATATCAATTAGCTTTTTATAAAATACTTCTTAACAATTCTAGAACTTATAATAATGATGAAGTCGTTGCTTGTTATATCGAATTCTTAGAAGCAAGTAAAAAAGAAAATATAAATATTTTAGAGCTAGTCGTAGATGAAGAACTTTTAACCAGAGTTAAGAAACTGATAGAAATTATTTATCACAAAATCATTAATTTAGATTTTCCAAGTACGGACAAGTATCTTCTTAATCAAAATCAAGATAAATTAAAAGAAGAAGCTACAGTTTCAGATATAATTAGTTTTGAGGATGATCTTATTAACAAGATTATTTAGTTTAATTAATAAAAAGATACAATACCAAGTTCAGAGATTTTATTTGACATTATACGAACGTTCGTATATACTTTAATAATATGAGACGTAGAGTAGATCCAAATATAAACCTTAAAGAAGATGACAATAAAGATAAAATCAATTGCCCACATTGTGGAGAAATAGTTTCTGTTAATGCGGGATCTATACTTGGTAAAAAATCTGGCAAGTCACGAATCGGCGCTAGTTTACAAATGCGGGAGCTTGTAGAGCTTAGATGGAATAAAGCTAAGAATAAAAAGAATAATAAAGTATCTAGCTAGTATGTTTGCCACAGCTATCCCTATCACCTTTCTTACTATATCATGTCGTAAAAGATATATTGTGCGACAACACATATAATACTATGAAGCTGACTATGTAATTATAGGCAGCTGATTGGGAGAAATAGATCTAAAGACCACCCACAATTGTTAATTATTGTGTGTAGTCCTCTATTCAATTGTCAAAGTTCGGATATTTTTTGTTCACTTTATTTCCTATTAGACCAGCGAGCATTAATTGCTTTATGCTTGACATTGATACTGCCATCATTTATACTCTTATTAAGATTTTGAAAATTCTGTTGATACGAACTTCCCGTATTGTCAAAAGATTTTTCATCAGGGAGCCAGGAAGTCCCCCTAGTCTTACTTACTAAGTCTCCTGAACTCAGGAGGCTTTTTGATTGCTCATATCTACTTTGTGGCGGCTAGGTATCCGGAAGTCCAACATAACTGTAAGCTATATCCTCCACTTGGTCTTGAGACGTTAAGCATGTCACCAGTAACATGAAGATTAGGTATTTTGTTTAGAGAGAAGTTCTTAAAGTTAACTTCCGTCAAATTAACACCCCCGTCAGCAACAATAGAATTATTTTCAGAATCCAACCCCTCTATTCTTGTCTTCAGATTTTTAAGAGTTTGTACTATCCTTTTTCTTTCTTCTTTGCTTACTGTATTAACTTCTGAGTCAAGATTAATATCTTTTAAGTTATTATCATAACAAAATACTTTTTCTAATATATTATCATGATATATTTCATTCAAAATATTTTTTAACTTTTTATTTTTGTTATTATCAAAAACATTTAGAATCTTCTGATCTAGCTCCTTTTCATTTAAGTCTTTGAAAAGGTCTATAGAAAAGAATACATCTCCTTCTTTTAAATACTCTTTAACATATTTAGAATTATTAATTATAGATGGACCAGATAATCCAAAATGAGTACACAATATATTAATGTCTAGATCTTTATTTTCAGTTTTATTGTTTAAAACTTTCTTTTTTATATTATCAACCCAGATTGTAACTTTAAGATTCTTTAGAACTTTGCCAGAAAGGCTACGCACCCATTCATTATTAGATATTAAAGGTACCATCGAAGGGCTAGGTTCCTCAATCTTTATATTCAGATCTTTAAGTAAACGGAAACCGTCTCCAGTAGAACCTGTTTGTTTATGACTTGTTCCACCGGTTGAGAGTATGAACTTGTCAGCAGATATTATTTCTAGTTTTTTATTGCCACCACAGAGAACTTCTATACTTTTTACTTGACTTTTTGTATTAATGTTTTCTAGTTCTATTAAATTGAACTTTATTATGGAAGTGTCAAGACAGATACTTACGTTCTTGTTGGTCAGAATATTCTTATAAAGCGCCTCGTATACGTCTACTGCCTTTTCTGTAACAGGAAAATCTCTGTGCCTATCCTCTGTCTTGGTATATACATTAATAGACTCAAAATACTTTTTAGTCTTTTTATTATCAAATGCAGCAAAAGGAGAATACAACTGTTGCTCCGCCTTACCATAATGAGATAATAATCTTCTTATATCTGGCTCACTATTAAAAATATTACATCGCCCCCCTCCTGTTATCTTTAATTTTTTACCAAGTTCTTCATTTTTTTCTATTATTAATATTTTTTTATTTCGCAGATCAGAATCCTCTATTTTATCAAGAGACGACAAAACACTAGCAGCAAACATACCACTCGCTCCCCCACCTATTATTACTATATCAAAATGATTAGATGGCATCTGACTTGACTAATTGATAAATATATTATAACAAAAATTAACCATAATTAAAAGAGTCTTATGGGTCAATCAGGTTGTATTCATGGTATAATTCCATCTATGACCCAGACAGAAGCTTTAGATATAATGAAACTTGGACACAATGTCTTTCTGACTGGAGCTGCTGGAACAGGTAAAACTTATGTTTTAAATGAGTTTATAAAATATCTACAAAAACATTCCATTAATCATACAGTTACGGCCAGTACAGGTCTTGCAGCCACTCATATCGGAGGTATAACGATACACTCTTTTTCTGGTATTGGTATCAAAAATAGACTATCTACTTGGGATATAGAGATTCTTACTCAAAATGAAAAACTAAATAAAAGAATTAATAATATTAAAGTTATTATAATCGATGAAATATCAATGCTACACGCCTCTAGACTCGATATGATTGATAGTATATTTAAAGCTATAAGAAAAGACCGTAGACCGTTCGGAGGTGTGCAAATGATATTTTGTGGAGACTTTTTTCAGCTTCCTCCAGTTATAAAGAAAAATGAATTAGAAGAATCTAATAAAACTATAGAACAAGAATATGCTTTTAATGCAATAAGCTGGAAAGAGGCAAAACCTGTAATTTGTTATTTGAGTGAGAATTATAGACAGGAAGACAATACTCTTAGCAATATACTTAACATGATACGTGCTGCTAATGAGGATCTGTATGAGTCGTTGGAATCACTTAATGGAACTAGAGATAATGTTTTGGATAATTCTATCAAGCTTTATTCTCACAATAAAAATGTTGACGAGATAAATATAGAAAACTATAACAATTTAGATTCAGATATAACAGAAGTTGAGTATATAATGAAAAGTCGAGGCAAGAAAAATCTAATAGATAATTTGAAACAAAATATATTGGCTTTAGAGAGTATCAAACTAAAAAAAGATACTAAAGTTATCTTTATTAAGAATGATAGAGAAGGTAAATATCAAAATGGAACTCTGGGTATTGTTAAAGGTTTTGATAAGGATAATTATCCAATTATTACAGATAATAAAAATGAAGAGATAATTGCCAAAGAAGAAAACTGGCAGTTAAAAGATGAAGATGAAAATGTTTTGGCTGAAGTCTCTCAGTTACCACTTCGTTACGCTTGGGCTATAACTATACATAAGTCACAAGGTATGACTTTGGATGCAGCTGAGATAGATCTTAGTAATGGTTTTGGATTTGGAATGGGATATGTAGCCCTCTCTCGTGTTAGATCTCTGTCTGGACTTAAGCTTCACGGTCTTAATAACCAGTCATTAATGGTAGCTAATAATGTTTTAGCTTTTGACAAAGTCTTAAGAGAAAAATCTAAAAATGCCAAATCAGCATTAATCAAATACCAAAAAGAAGAACTAGAAGCAATGCATATTAAATCTAGATTACAGATGGGCGGTTTAGAAAAATCCATTTCAGATCAGGAATTACAAAGAATCAAGGAAGAAAACACATTAAAAGAAAAACAAGAAAGGATGCCAACACAGTCCGTAACTCTCTCTTTAATTAGGGAATATAAAAGTGTAAAAGAAATAGCCAAAGAAAGGAATTTGACTATAAACACTATCTTGGACCACATACAAGAAATAACAGAGCTTACAAGTTATGATAGTGATACAGAATTAAAAGAGAATATTACAAAAATAGTAGAACAATACTTAAAAGAATATATTAAGAATCAAAGTATTAGTAAAGAATTTCTAAAAAAGAAAAATATCATCAATATTAAAAAAGCAATACAAGAAAATGAGGGTAAATTAAAACCAGTTCTAGAAAAGTATAAGATTGAATACAAGGATCTGGATTATGTTATTCTTAAACTGATAAAAATAATCTAGTTTATATTTTATAGGAATCTTTACCATACATATCTATGCCAAGGTAGGTAGCTTCTCCTTTTAAGATTTTCTCATATTTCTTACAGTCACAATATTCTCCATTGCTGCAAGTAAAATTCTTCTCCACTTCTGTAACATTTTCCCAAGCTCCTCTGCTTTCATTCCAAACGAATCTTTTGTCTCTAATCTCTGTTCCTGTTTTAATTATTTTTGTTTTGGTATTTTTTAATAAGCTTTCTGGTAACTCTTTTTCTACAAAGCTATCATTATCAAGATACCAATAATATCCATTATTAACCTTCCATTTATTTTGCAAATTAGTTAAGAGTAACTTGTATATTGGCAACTGTAAACTATCTTCCTTTTCTTCATTTTTTCCAGTTTTAAAATCAATTACGTTTAGACTTTTGCTGGCATCAGCATACTCTATCCAGTCAATATTACCACAAAGAATTATATTCTCTTCCTCACTTATATAATAGTTCGGCAACATATCACCATCATAATAGCTGGATAAAGGTATTGTTTTTAGAGATAACACTCTGTAATTACTCATAACATTTTGCAGCATCCTCCGCCCTCTTTCTTTAAATTCTTTCTCTTGTTCTTCATTGTCAAAACCACTAATAGAGCTTGAGAATTTGCTCCACTCTTTTTCATAATTAGCTAATAGGTCTTGTTTGATCCTATCTTCTGTTTTGTAGTTGACCAAAGCTTCAAGCACATTATGAACTGCTATCCCGAGAGTGGTATATGGGCTAGCAATATTAATTTTCCTTCCCGTTTTCTTGTCTTTATAAATATTATGTAAATAGTATAATCTTGGGCATTTTTCGTAATCTTGAAGAGAAGAATGAGACATCCAGATAGCTTTGTATTTATCTTGTCGTTTTGGATTCATACTTATTATTATAACACAATTTAAAAGTGACTTAATTTTGGATATTTTTTATTCTTGTTCCAACTTCTTTTTCAATTGTTCGAATTTACCACTATAAAAATAATAAATGAAAATTGCACAAATTATAATTACTCCAGATACATAACTAGTCAAAATATCGAATATTTTCATTCCAAAGTTATATACAAGTATACTCCAAAGCGTATTCCAAATTACAACAGTTACAAAAATAAAAAATAAAAATTTAAAATATTTAACTTTCAAAATACCAAAAGAAGTTGAGATAAGTGACCCGGAACCAGGAATAACATAAAGTAAAAATGAGAACCAAATATTCTTTTTATTTACTTTGTTTTTAATTTTGTTAATTTCTTCTTCGTATCCAAGCTTGGTTAATAATTTGTAACCACCCTTTCTGCCAAGATAATAGTCTATACTATAGCCAATCATCATACCCAAAACCGCAAGAACTGTGACTTTAGTTGTTCTAACAATATCACCGGAAGATGAGGCAACTCCAAGAAAAATAACAAGAGATCCAGGGAAATATCCTCCAATTAAAAGGATAGATTCTATTATGGCGGCTAAGAAAATAATTATTAGTCCATACTTATCAAAAAACCCAGTAATAAGTGCGATCATTTCTTTTTGATTTGGCATATCAAAATAAGTCCAACCAAAACGAATCAGAAAATATATAAGCAAAGTTACGGCAAAAGCTATAATCAATTCTTGGTTTTTCTTAATGAAGTTCATGTTATAAGATTATAGCATGACACCTTAAATATGATATAATTTGAATATATAAATCATTATCATTTTTAAATTCTATAATATGTTTAAATTTTTCAAAGAAAACAACTTAACTGCTCCAGCAATTATAATAGGCCTTGCTATAATTCTAACGGCTTTGGTTTTTAGAAGTAGCGCTAATCTATTTGCTAACAAAGGTGACAGCATAACGGTTACAGGTTCAACAGAAAGATATGTGACTAGTGACACAGCCAAATGGAATATAATGCTTTCTTATAGAAGTTCTGATCTTAGAACTGGTAACCAGAATATATCGAAACAATCCGATGAGATTAAGAATTATCTCATAAAAAATGGCTACAAAGCTGAAGAAATAAGAACTAATGCTGCACAAAATTTTCCAGTCTGTGCGCTTGGTCCACAAGGATATGAAAACTGTTCACTAGGTATTGTGGCTTACAACCTTAATCAAACAGTCACAGTTGAATCTTCCGACGTAAACAAAGTTGATAAATTGTCAAAAGAAATAAATAATGATTTTTCTTCTTACAGTTTAGCTAGTAATGTAGAATATTATTATAACAATCTGAAAAATGTTAGAGCTGAGATGCTTAACGAGGCTACCAAAAATGCTTTGGAGCGTGCCAAAAGTGTAGCTGATGCTGGAGGAGCTAATATAGGCAAGATCACATCACTCTCTTCTGGAGTTTTCCAGGTCACAGCCAAGAATAGTGTTAATTACGATGATTATGGATCTTATGATACTGCGGCTCTTGAAAAGAAAATAACAGCAACAGTTAAAGCTAACTTTAGCGTAAAGTAATGGTAAAAGAAAAATCGTATTAATTAATACGATTTTTCTTTTACCAAGGGATTGTTTATTATCTTTTTATGATTAAGTATAATGCTGAAATTCCAACCAATATGTATACTATTGCTTCTAGAAGTGGAATTGGACCCAGAATGTAGTTAACTACATTTAAATTACTTTTAAAAAAATATCCAAGTCCAATCAAAAGCCAATTGATTGCACCAACGTATACTAGTGTTTTTGCTACAGAATTCATATAAATATTGTAAAGTATTTTAACGGATAGACTCATTTTTGAAGTTATCCTTAAACTAATTATATATTTTATAATTAGTTTAGCGTTAAACTTATCCACATCTTGACAGAATTTTAATATTTAACTTTACTTTAATTTTGCTATTTTGGCCAAGTCTAAAGTTTTATTAATTCCCACATTCCTTACGAAGTCATTAACGTGAGAAACTAGTATTATTACTCCATCATACTCTTTTAAAGCTTCTGCAATAACTGGTATATGTAAGAAGTTAACGTGATTGGTAGGCTCATCAATAATGAGAAGTCCTGGTTCATACAAAGTTATATAAGCCCACATTAATAAAGCCTTCTGCCCTTCTGAAAGAGAGCCTATCTTAGTGGACAATTCTTTACCTCCAAGCAGGAATCCAGCCGCTACAGATCGTAGATGATGCTCATCTAGACGTTTAAAGATTTTTGATAATTCTTCAAATCCAGTTTTATTAAAATCCAAAGTTGAAAAGTCTTGTCTATAATAACCAACCTTTATGTCATTTTGGATTTTTACATTTTTGTTAGTTTTATTTAGAATCGAATTAAAGAAAGTGGTCTTACCTATTCCGTTGGGTCCAACTATTTGTAATTTATCTCCTTTCCTTAAGTTTATTTCAACATCAAAATCCTTAACTTCTCCTTGTATCATGAGCGATATTTTGTCTATCTCTACCACGTTTCCAGATAATTCATCACTATTATTGATGTTAAATTTTCTTATCATTCTATCATCTTTTCTTTCTTCTACCTTACTATCCTCCATTTCCTCTATCTCATCTCTTAGTTTTGATGCTAGCTTACGCATCTTTCCTCCTTTTAACGCAAAGTAGTTAACTTTATCTTTATTCTCTTGTATTTCTTTTTCTAGTTGAGAGTTAGCTTTTCTTTCTGCTTCTTTCTTCCGTTCTATCTCCTCAAGAGCTTTGTAATAGTTACCAACATATTGTTCAACTTTTTTAAATTGAGTATTGACATAGATTATACCGTGAGTAAAATCATTCAAAAACTTTTCATCATGGGAAATAACAATAGCTGTCCCAGTATAATTTTTCATATACTCGGTTAAGTCTTTAATACCCTGCTTATCTAAGTTGTTGGTCGGCTCGTCCATTAATAAGATGTCAGGATTAGATATTAGAGATTTTAGAATTAAAAGTCTACCCTTCTGTCCACCAGAGAGATTTTTAATTTCTTTTTCAAGAGGAATAGACCAGTTTAATTTTTCCAAAATTTTCTCTGCCCTTGGCTCCATATCATATATTTTCTCGCTAAAAGCTTTTTGCAAGAATACTAAACCAGTTATATCCCAATCATCATGATGTATGTATTGCTCAGCTATCTGTATGTTTAATTTTTTGTCTGTAATTACTCCGCCTTCTAATGGAACAAGTTCTCCAATTATCAACTTGAATATTGTGGATTTGCCAGCTCCATTAGGTCCCATAAGTACCAATTTAGCTCCTTTTCGCAAAACAAAACTTGCCTCTTCTAGAAAGATTTTGTTTTCATCGTAACCAAAAGTTAAATTTTCAAACCTCAGTAATGTTTCTCCGTGAATCGGAACTTCTTTCTCTACAGCCATAATAATATAAAAATCTACGAATTTAATTAATATACATTATAACATAAAAAATAGAAAAATCTAGGCAGAGCCTAGATTTTTCTATTTTTTGATTTGTAATTATTCAGCTTTTCCATCAATTTTATTAATTGGTGACTTTACAAAAAGGAAGTACACAACAAATAAAATTGTTAAAAAGTTAATCAAAGCTGATAAAAATGCTCCGTATCCAAACTTAATAGTTGTCTGAGGAACAGTGTAAGCT
>JAUPVO010000015.1 GCA_030916975.1 Patescibacteria group bacterium | reverse complement strand
CATTATTTATGGCAAAAACAAAATTTGAGATTTATAAAGATAAAAAAGGAACTTTTCGTTGGAGATTATTAGCTCAGAATGGTGAAGCGGTTGCTTCATCCGGAGAAGGTTTCAAAGAAAGAAGAACGGTTATGAATGCAGTTAAAAAGCTTAAGGACTGGGCCAACACTGAAACTGTGATTGACTTGGACAAAATGAAAGAAGAAGCTAAAAAAGCAAAAGAAGCTGCTTCTAAAAAGAAAGTTGCTAACAAAAATGTAAAACCGGTAAGCAAAACTACTGTTAAAAAGCCTGCTAAAAAAGCTGTATCGAAAGAAAAAGTTGTTGCAGATGAGACTTCAGTAAAAACAGTTTTATAGACAGTTTTATAAATCAGGTTCTAATATAAAATAAATATCTGCCAATCTTTTGGCAGATATTTATTTTATAATATCAGCAAAGCTAATTCCATAATCTTTGAAGACGTGATACATAGCTTTACCAGATTGATAGTCTGGCTTCTGACTGATATGCAGTATTTTCACTTCACCACTCTTATTGATAGTAAATTCAATTTTGTTAATATCAGAATCAAGATGATAAGATAAGTCTTTTACTATCTCTACCGCTTTACTTTTTGCAGACTCACTCAAACTTCTAGGCTTTGTATAAGAAAGAAATCTATTCTCATTATTCTTATTATTTAAAACCTCAACTATTGGAGTAATATAAACTGGGCAATCTCTATAATTTTTGATAGTAAAACAAACATATATATTCTTGGCAGAATAATCATCGATTAATACATCATCATTTTTATTTAATATGTTTAGAGAATGTTCTAATGCTTCTTGTGGATTATATGTCACAACAGTGGAAGCAAATTTTTTGTTTGACTTAATCTTTATTGGAAAATGAATTTTTCTCCACATATCATAAATCAAATCTTTCAAATTCTCATCTTCTTTTCTAATTATATAGTGGTTTGGATGATCTATATTAAGCTGAGATAAAACTTTGCGCATTTCATAATTATCAAGCTCTTGATGAAAATGTAACTTAATATTGAATTTGTGTAAAAGTAAATAATGAGAATGTCTTCCTGGATAATCAAAAGTGGTGTCGAGTACATGATCAATATGTAAAAAAAGTTTATAAACATCACTTTTTATTTTATTCTCAAATATATTACCCTTTTCATCTATCTCATACAGAAAAACTTCGTCTTTAAAACCTTTTTGGATAAAATCATTATATATCTCTTTAGCGTTCCTGGATGAATGATCTTTTCTTATGCTTCCACCATGTAAAATTGCAATTTTCATGTGATGATAATCTTATTATGATTATAACATTCTCTTTTCTATTATTGATATAGATTTATACACTTTTAATTTGGTTTTTAATATTAGTTTTTAAAAATTAATATTTTCTAATGATGAGTTTCATTTCTAATTGTCAGACTATAGTAAACTGTAATCAATGCTGTAAATACGACAGCCTGAACCACGCCAACCAAAATACCCATACCCATCCATACTGCTGGCACAAAAATCGAAAATGCACCAAGAAGAATTACAGTCAAAACTTCGTGAGCAAACATATTCCCAAAAAGACGAAGAGAAAGGGATATGATTTTGGCAAATTCTCCAATAATCTCAATCAGTCCAACGAAAAAATTAATAATAGCCAAAAATCCTTCTCCTATTGATTTTTTAAAGCCTATAAAAATTGGCTTGATCTGAATAAAATGAGAGAGGTGAGAAAACGCTCCATTTTCTATCATGGAGTTAATATTTATAATTACAACTGACGCCAGAGCCAAAGCAAATGTTGTATTAAAGTCTGCCGTTGAACCTGTAAAAAGTGGTTCTCCATGCCAAGTAAAACTAGTTATTCCAGGAATGATTACGATTAAATTAGAAAAAAGTATGAACAAAAACACGGAGCCAACATAAGGTAATATTCTATTAGCTTTCTGTCTGTCACCAACTATTTGAATAATAAAATTATGTACAAAATTAACAATATCTTCCACTACAATCTGAAAAGAGTTGGGAATTAATTTGAATTTGGAAACAAAATACGCAAGCGTTAAGAAAACTAGAACAGCTAAAACAGACATCATTGAAGAAGAAGAAAAAGTCAAAGGTCCAACAGAAAATAGTTCATGAGGATATATGCTTGGGATCTCTTCTTTTAATTGTAAAAAATGTTTAGCGTTTTCCATTTTAAAATCTCAGATATTATAACAAAAATAAGACTATTTTACAATTACTCTTTTATGAATTTGATAAGATCATCTCCAAAATCCTTAATACTTTTATCCTGAAGTATAGTTATCGGAATAATATCTATATTTAATTTACTTTTAAATTCTTGTTTGATTTCACTTAATCTGTTCTCATCAATTTCATCTATCTTAGATATTAGAACCATTTCTTTTTTGTTCATCATGTCCTTATCGAATTTTTCAAGTTCTTGTCTTATCTTTTTATATTCTGCTATAGGGTCTGCTTCTTCTGAAGATATAAGATGAACCAGAGTATTGGTTCGGCTAACATGTTTTAAGAATTTATGTCCAAGTCCTTTACCTTCACTAGCTCCTTCTATAAGTCCAGGTATGTCAGCCAATATATAACCATGATAAGCTCCAAGATTTGGCTCGAGTGTTGTAAAAGGATAATCAGCTACCTTAGCTCCAGCTCTAGTCATAGCATTCAAAAGAGAAGATTTTCCTGCATTAGGTTTACCTATAAAACCAACATCCGCAATTAGTTTTAGTTCTACCTCAAAAGTAGCAGACTCTCCAAGTTTACCTTTTGTAAATTCTTCAGGAGTTCTATTGGTAGCACTTTTAAAGTTCTCATTACCAAGACCACCTTTTCCTCCTTTTAATATTTTGACTACTTCTCCGTCTTGATTAAAATCGTAAGTAATATCATAATCACGATTATACATAACAGAGCCTAAAGGCATTTCCAATATCAAATCATTAGCATCTGATCCATGCATACTTCTCTTTTTGCCCATTTCTCCATCTTTGGCAGACAGTTCTCTTTTGTTCCTATATTGCACCAAAGCATACACGTCACGTATAACTTTGATATACACGTCTCCTCCACTACCACCATCTCCACCAGCTGGCCCACCAAATGGTATTCCTTTCTCTCTTCTCCATCTAACAACACCATCACCTCCTTTGCCAGCACTAATCTGTAATGTAATTTTATCTAATAACATTTCTTAATTATAACACGTTTTACTTGAAGTGTAAATATGGAATCTTATTTATCAAAACCTTACTCTCTCCATCTAATATATCACGAAGAAATCTATCATACATTTTATATCTGTACTCAAACTCTTGCAAATCAAGAACTAGAATATTAAGCTTTAAGCCAGTTTCAATGTTAATATCTGACAAAGTTTTAGCCAAAGTTTTTTCTTTGATACTCTCAGCCACGCATAGTATATCAGCTCTTGATTTATCATTTTGTATAAAAAGTCCAGATACAAGAAGGAGTTTAGTTCTACCTATTTCTTTAAATCTATCTTCTAGATTATTTAAGTCTGAGTTCTTAAAATCAAACATAAGTTCAGATAAAGTTTCAGTGAATCTAAATTCTTTGTTTAGACCGTAACAAATATAATCTTTTACATCTTGTTTTATTTTCCCGTTATTTTCTATCTCTACAGTAAACTGCTCTTTGCTTTTTATAATCAAATTAGATTTTTCTAATTCTGAGAGTTCTGACTTGAGAACTTCTTTTTTAATTTTTAAAACATTCTCCAATTCTTCCACATCAAATATCTCATCTTGTTTGGACAAAAATAATCTTATAAGTTTAACTCTATCTACACTACCAAATAATTTACTTAATTCTTGCATATCTTTATAATTACTATTTTTAATTTTAAATCTTTCTATATATTTACAATTATATCATAGTAGAAAAAATAAAAAATCTATTCAAAAATAGATTATATTGTAATAAATTCAGATTCAAAATGAGAAAACAGATAATTAAACCTAACTACCTTCTCTTGATAAAACCGTTTTAATAGTTTTTAATATTATAGCTAAATCCAAAAAAGTCGATCTGTGTTTTACATAATACAAATCATATTTTAACCTTTCTATACTATCTTCTACATTACGTGGCTGATAATCCATATTAACCTGTGCCCAACCAGAAAGACCAGGGATAACACTATATCTAAGATTATAATATGGAATTTCATTGGCTAGCTTCTCCCCCAGATTAACTATGTCTGTACGAGGTCCAATAAAACTCAAATCTCCACGAAATACAGCAAATATTTGTGGCAATTCATCGATACGGGTTTTACGTAAAAACTTACCAATACTTGTAACTTTGTTCTGACTATTTTCAAGCCAAACACCTTTGTCAGTAAATGTCATAGTTCTATATTTTTTAATATAAATCTTTTTGTTATATCTTCCCAATCTTTCTTGTATACTATATATATTTCCACCATCTTCTTTTTTAATTTTATAGGCAACCCAAGGATGTAATAAGACCCAAACAATGAAGACTGGAATAGCTAAAAGCAAATCAATAATTCTTTTTACAAATTCGTACAATTGAATATTAATAGAAACATTTTCATAGAACCAAAAATACCCTATCCCAGATAAAGGCATCTTTTTAAAAATGGTTTCGTATAAAATTTTAGAATCATATAAACTTACTCCCTGCGCAGAAAGAGAATAGATAAAAGGCAAAAGATCTTTGAGTTTCTCATTTTTAATATCTGCAAATATAATTTGTAGCTTTTTATCTATAGCCAAATCATACAAATCAGCTTTAATTGAATCTAGATTTTTAGAGTGAGTATTTACATCGAGCAGATCAATACCATAATCAAAACTATTAATTGCAGCTGTCATCTGATGTCTCTCTACATTATCGTCAAGAATAATAGCTTTGATACCCGAACTAGTTTTTAAAAATTTGTGTGAATACTGTCTCCACAGAACAAGCGCGATAAGTAGCATCATAGACTGCATAAGCAAAACTGTTTTAGGTGAATAATCGCTTGGTAGCAAATAAAAATTCATAACACCAAAAACTATATAACTTATTATTATATAAAAAGCGAATTTGTATATTTTTGATCTAAAATAAACGTTATTAAGCTCATATAATCCAGCCACATACAGAGCTAATATAAAATAAATATACAAAATAGAGAATCTTGGTATGTGAGAGAAGAAATAATCCGCATTAAAAATATCAGGCCTTCTCATCCACAAAGCGAAAAATAATGACCCAAAGAAAAGCAGAGAATCTACCACAAACAGTATTATCTTCTTATTTAAACCTATATTCAAAGTCATATTTTATAATTACTATTCTCTATGTTACAATTATTTTAAAATAAAATCAACTACAAAAAATGGCAAGAGAAAAGGGAAAAATTTTGTATATAATTACCAAATCAAACTGGGGAGGTGCCCAAAAGTACGTTTTTGATTTGGCTAATAGTAATATTAATCAGGATTATGACATTAAAGTTCTACTTGGGGGTGATGGCGAACTAGCTCACAGACTATTATCTAATAATGTAGAGGTTATCAAATCTAAGACTTTGCAGAATACATTGAACCCGATTAGAACTTTGAAAATTTTCAAAGAACTCTATAAAATAATAAAAAACGAAAATCCAAATATAGTACATGTTAATAGTAGTGTAGCAGGACTCATAGTAACCCTAATATGTAGAATCCAAAATAAATATTGTGTATTTACTGCCCATGGCTGGCCTCATAATGAAAATAGAAACACAATTCTAAAATATCTTTTCAAATTCTTAATGATAATAACTGTCCGATTATCAGATGCGACGATAGCTGTATCTAATAATATTAAACACTCTCTTAGTAACTCTAAAAGTATTCTAAACAAAATCACCGTCATATATCCTGGCATTAAAATAATTGACCCAATTGACATGAACAAGCTTCATCAAGAAGATAATTTGTTGCATATAGTCTCAGTCGGAGAAATGAATAAAAACAAAAATCATATTTCTTTCATTAGAATAATGAATAGTTTAGATAATGTTCATTATCATATAATAGGCCAAGACTCAGGAGAAAAAGAAAATATAGAAAAAGAAATAGAAGCTCAGAACATAAAAAATAAAGTGACTCTGCATGGACACATACAAAATATTGATAGAATGTTATCTAGGTACGATGTATTTTTACTACCTTCCCATACTGAAGCTTTGGGTTATGTGGTATTGGAAGCATTGCAAAACAATATACCAGTCATAGCCAGAAACGTTGGAGGTGTACCTGAAATTATAGAAAATATAAACGGCTCTACTCTTTATAATGATCCAGAAGAACTAATACAGATTATAACAAAACTTAAAAATGAAATATCAACCGAGAGAAATGAAAACAAATTAAAAGAAAATACTTATCAAAAATACTTAGCTGATAAATTCTCTTACGATAAAATGATTACTGAAACACTAAAAATATATCAGCGCTCTAAATAAATACTTAAATCCCCATCTCCAGACGAAGTTCCTCACTTGGCTCCCAAGGCTTATCAAAATTAAGCTCCACTTGTGCTTCTCCCTTACCAAGCAAATTAATATTATCTTCTACATCTTGAATCAAAACATCTGCAAAAGGACACATTGGCGTAGTTAATGTCATTATAACTTTGATATAATCATGAGCATCAATTTCTTCAAAATACTCTCCGAGTTCAATATCCAAAATTAAACCGAGCTTAACTATATCTATAGCCATCTCTGGGTCTAATACCTTTTTTAAACTTTCCAAAACCTTTTCTTTATCTAACATAATATATTATTGGCGCAGTCGACGGGACTCGAACCCGCAACCTCCCGCGTGACAGGCGGGTGCTCTAACCAGTTGAGCTACGACTGCAGAACAAGATCTTAGATTGCGGTCTTAAATCTGTCCCAAAAGGACTAAAAAAGATAAAAACATAAACCTAAGATCAAAAAGATTATAGCATAATTCTTAATAAAAAACAAAGATAAAGTCTTGTCATGGCGGGTATTAATCAAAGATTTTAGTCTTGTAACTATCTATAACATTCTGATCAAGATCATAGAAATTCAAACCTTTATCATGAAGATAAGTTGCCAATTCCACCCCAACATATCTCCAGTGCCAAGGTTCATACATATAATAATTATTACCTCTTGGATAAGATAAAATAAAACCATATCTATAAGCATTATCTCTTAGCCAAGTTGAGGCTTTGGTATTTTCAAAAGAAGTAACTAATCCGACTTTACCGTCAGTAATGTCTACTGTTGTTCCTAATTGATGTTCGCTATAACCTTGATCAGCAGAGAAAGTGTTGGCTCCTGAACCGTATCTTTGAGTGTAGGCACTTTTTAAGCCTTTCTGTTCATTGAATGATCTATATCCAGAATTGATAACTAAATTAATGCCAGTATTTTTAGCATCTAATATCATCTTTTCTAGCTTGGTATAAACTTCTGGCATTATGTATACCTCTTTTCCATTTAATGTATAATTGAGGCTGATTTGTACAGTAGAAGAAGGAGAATAATTCTCATTCAAAAAGTAATATTTAGAATACTTTTTAAGTAACTCGTCAGGTATGAATACAGCTTTTTGCAAAGTAGTAACTTCATTTAGCTTTTCATTATAATTATTCATAAGACCATTATACTCACTGCCAACTTGATTAAAACTCTGCACCAAGAACAGCCTATCTTTTTCATTTATATCTAGCTGCTTAGCTATGTTTTCATACTTTTTACCTATATCATCTAAACTGGTTCTGAGATTCTGGCTTTCCAAAAGAATTGTCTGATTTTGTTTCTTTGTATTCTGATTAGAATCATATAAATAGAAATTAGAAATAAGAGAAGCTACTAATAATATAACCAAAGCCCCTAGAGCGGTACTTTGATTAACAATTCTATTAATGATTTTATTTTTAGGTGTATTCTTAGACATAGATTAAAATAATTAATTAAATACAATTATAACATTAAAAAGCTGATTAAATTAGTGTTTGATACCACTAATAACCTTGACAAATACTACTAAATGTGTAATACTGTATATGTTCTAATGCTTTTTAATTTCAAGCACTTACACAAAAGAGGTAATCATGAACAAGCTCTTTAAAATCTCTGCTTTTTTGTTTCTCGCGTTCTTTTTCGCGATCTCACACGCCAAGAGTATTAAATATATACAAACTAATTGCGAGAACAATAATGTTCTCGACCAAATGGTAATACATTATAGAACAAACGGCTACGATGCGGTTAACTATAGTGGTCAGGGGATGTTTCTTGATGTACAACCTGACGGTAAAGTAACTATGTCCATGGCTGACATGCGCATAACCATGCAAATTAATGGTAACTATTACCCTAACGCAAATAATCAAAACCGGATAACACCTTTTAAATTGAAGCTCGGCAATAATTCTGTTGATGGTAAAGTACTGATATCATACAAAGGTATGACGCCAGATGGCCTTCGTAAATTCTATGAAGAATTTTGGGTAAACGGAGTATTGGTATCAAAAAGCCTTACAGAAATAAATGCTGATAATGAAATTGTTAGCATGAAAGTGGAAGATTTGTTTGGATGCTTCTGTATTACAAGACAGTAGCGACTCTGGCGACTCTCTCGTCACCTCAACCACTTCGAAAGAAAACCAAATCGGCTTTCTTGCGAAGTTGTTTTCTTTTTGTATACTATTTTTAGTTACCCTCCTTTTTAAAATTGATTTCTTTATCTGTTTCTATAGTTAAGAATTTCTCGAGTGGACCCTAGGAGATTCGAACTCCTCACCTCCTCAGTGCAAATGAGGCGCTCTACCAAATGAGCTAAGGGCCCTTATGAATTTATGAAAAATATTATATCATTAAGCAGTAATTTTTACAAGCTTACAACATTGATGTGAATTTTATATTTTCTATTATTAATGTTCAAAATAATTTCATAATCCCCTACTGTTTTTATGTTGTGCAGATCAGTTATTATCTGAGATTCATTAATAGAAACCTTGGCAACAGAAAATATTACATCTAAAATATCCTGACCAGAAATCTTGGCATAAAAATTTCCTTTTTCGTCAACCTTTTTATTTAGAATAATAGGGTTAGTGGAGCTTTCTTTTTCTATCTTAGTAAAAACTTCTATATACTTATCTTGCTTCTTAGCTGCTTCTTCTTTCTTTTTGGCTTCTTTATCAAGAATCTGCTTCTCATCTTTTGCTGTTGCTATACGAGCCAATCCTTTATTAACAAAAGAATTCATAGCATATGACGTACTAAGGTCATGGAGAGTTCCCTTAACGCCTATTCTTGGAACATCTTGTGTCAAAATTATTTTCATAAGTATAATTATAACAAAATTATAGAAATAAAAAAACTATGGCCAAAGCGATATCCTACTTGTTTGAATTTATCATTTTTATGATATTTGTTAATTCAGATTCTGAAGTAGTTTTATCAGTTCTTTTAACTTCAACATCTGGAACAATTTTATCTTCTGTTATATTCCTTCCGTTTGGAGTAAACCATTTGGCAACCGTTACCTTGAGAGAGCCTCCATTCTTAAGATCAACAAACTCTTGCACACTACCTTTACCGTAACTCTTTTGTCCATATATCGTAGCTATATCATGGTCTTGAAGTGCTCCAGCTAGTATCTCACTTGCACTAGCAGAACCCTCGTCAATCAAAACATATAGTTTTAATTTACTATTAAATACATTATATCCTATACTCCTATGATCTTTAGTTTGATTTTGGTTAGCACTTTTCTCCGACACTATAACTTTACCTTCTGGCAAGAAGAAAGATGCTATTTGAACAGCCGCTTCTAAATACCCCCCAGGATTACCACGAAGATCTACTATTAATTTGTCAGTTTTAGAATCAGCAAATTTTAAAATAGCTTGTTTGAATAGTTCCGGACTCTCTGCTGTAAAGCTATACAAAGATATCACGAACACTCCATTTTCTATTTTGGTATCAATAGTAGGAACTTTTATCTCTTGTCTTGTTATCTTAACTTCTTTAGCATCTTTTATGTCTTTAGATCCTTTTGGCAAAATGGTTATCTTGACTTCTGTTCCTATTGAACCTCTGATGTGACCAACCACCTGATCTATACTTAAAGACTCTTCATAAATATCCTTACCTTCTACTTTCATTATAATATCTCCAGACTTAACGCCTGCTTTCATGGCTGGACTATCTTTAAGCGGAGCAATAACAGTTACAAGGCCGTCACGAAGTCCAACTTCCATTCCAACTCCTCCAAAAGATCCAGTTACATTCTCTTTGAAAGTCTTAGCTTCTTCTGGCGAAAAATACTGAGTATAAGGATCTTTGTAGGCATCTACATAGCCCTTTACAATTGCTTGTTCAAAGTCATCTTCTGTTGGTGGAGTATAAGTAGCTTTCCAGCTTACGAACTTTTCATTTAGATTTTTTTGTATCTCTATCAGAAGAGGGTCATCTATTTTTAATTTCTTATTATCAAATACAGTTGAATACTCATTATTGGAACCAGTCAAATCTGAATGTACAAGAGTGCCAATAATATTTTTAGTACCTAAATAATATCCAGTTACTATTAATAAAACAAAACATATTATTAAAGCTTTGTATTTGAATAAATTGTGCATATCTTATATAAATTTATCACCTCATTATACAATAAAAATGATATAATCAAAACTAGAAAATATGATAATCAGGAACACAACTTACAAAATAACTTGGGTTAATATAGTTAATCCTACCGAAGAGGATATAAATCAGATTTCTGAAGAATTTCTATTACCAAGAGAAATAAGCCATGACATTGTTACCCCCACACTAAAACCTGGAGCCAAGGTTTATGAAAATGCAATGTATATAGTTCAACATTTTCCTAATATACTAAAAGAGAAAAATAAAGTTCGTAGACAAGAAGTAGACTTCATACTTGGCGATCATTGGATTATTTCTATCTCTTATTCCGATATTAACTCTATTCTAGACCTCAATAAGATTTACCAACTACTGAGCAGTGATGGGCATCACACTATTACAGTTGGAGGATTCTATGTAGAAGCGATAAAAACCATATACAAAAAAAGTGAATCTAAGCTAGATGATCTAGATGTGTCACTCGATACAGTAGAGAAGAATATCTACAATGGCCATGAGAGAAAAATGGTAACCATCTTATCTCAAAAGATGAGAGACATTATCAACTTTGAACATACATTCACCATGCATGATACTATTTTGCTTGATGTGGCATCTTATGGAAAAACTGTTTATGGCCCAACTTTTGTAAGAAATATGAATAATTTACATACGTCTTATCTTGAGATAATGTCCAGAGTCAGATTCTTAAAAGATGCTTTTAGAGAATTCCAAAACACTAATGACTCTCTACTTAATCATAAAACAGCTGACGCAATGAAAACATTAACCATGATGAGTTTTGTTATATTTCCCCTCTCTCTCGTAGCTAGCATCTTTGGTATGAATGCTAAGAATATTCCAATTATAGGATATGAACATGACTTTGAGATTATTATAGTATTAATGCTTCTAATGTCAGTCGGTTTCTTCGTCTTCTTCAAATACAAAAAATGGTTATAAATTAATAACAAATATTAATCAAACTTGATAGATAGAATCTTACTTGACCCATCTCCTCCAACTGTAACACCATACAGAACATCACACTCATTCATGGTTTCTCTATTGTGAGTTATAACTAAAAGTCGTGATTTCTCTGCCAATCTAGAAAGGAGCTTCCCATATTTTCTAGCATTCATCTCATCTAGTGCCGCATCAGTTTCATCCAAAACCATAAAAGGTGGAGGGGTTATGGATGTAAGAGCGAACAAAAGAGCAATACTAGAAAGTGTTTTCTCTCCTCCAGAGAGCATATTAATATCTGAAACTTTCTTACTCGGCAAACTGATATTTAGATTAATACCCTCTACCATATTCTGAGTATCCTCATCTTCTTCATCAATGTTTTTGTCTGCAACTTTCTCTACAAAAATCGAAGCTCTTCCTCCAGGGAATATTTCGTGGAAAAGATTAGCAAAAGCAAAATTAATTTTCTGCAAACCTTTTTCAAAATCATTTTTGATACTATTCTTGAGATTAGTAATTATCTCATCTAAAGAATCTTTAGTTTTGGTTAAATCGTCTATTTCTTTTTGTAAAAATTCAAAACGTCCGTTAACTTCTTCGTAGTTATTCTTGATGCTGGTTGGATCTAGTATTCCTATTTCTTCTATTCTTATTTTTAGCCTTTCTATTGATTTCTCATTCTCATAATGTTTGTATTCTTCTGTAATATTATGAGTTTTATATGATAAAACTTTTTGCCCAACGAACCTAAAAGCTTCCTCTAACTTGAGTAACATGCTCTTTTCTCTGTTCTGGATTACAAAAATATTATCTGAGACTCTTTTCTTTTCAGATTCAAGATTATTTATTTCTTTTTCAATAATATAAATATCATTATAAATATGCTTCACAGAATTTAATTTTTCTTCTTGTTCTAGTTTTATTTTGTTTTGAAGTTCTGCTATTAATGTTTTTTCTTTTTGTATTTTATCTTCAATTGTTACAATATCTTTTTCAACTTCTTCTATCTTAGACTTAATATTTTCATTATCATTATCAGATATCCAAGAAGAACTGCTACTTAATAAATCCTTGATCACACTAATATTATTAGGATTATAAATGCTATTCTTATTATCATTCTCTAGTTGAAACAGTGCCTCTTCTAACTTTCTTTTAAATTCTATCCACTCTTTTTTGTTAATTTTTACCTCCTTAATTTCTTCTTTTATAAGAGAAAATAAATTATTTTTTTCATATAACATTATACTCAGCTCTCTTTCTAGCGCGAATCTATTTTCGTTTATGGATGTTATCTCCTTATTATATTCTTCTACTTTTTGATTGGGATAATTACTAGAAAGTTCAGCTTCTCTATTTTTAAGATTAGATAATTTAGTTTTATTTTCTTCTATTTGAGATTGAATATTCTTGTTATCATTTGTGACTTTTTTAAGATCATTGATACTTACTTGCTCATAAGAAAAATAATCAAGATAAGCAGTAAAAAGTTTTTCTCTCTCTATTTCTACTTTATTTATCTTTTCCATTAATATAGAAAGATGAGTTAGCTCTGGACGTAATTCTCTGCACATAAGATCTGCCACTTTCATGTGATCTTCTACTTTTTTTAATTTCCTCTCGCTATCTTTTAGTCTGATTTGATGTATTTTAAGTCCAAGAGAATCTTCTATCATTTCTTTTCTGTCTTTAGGACTAGCTATAAGAATTTTGTCTGCTTCACCCTGAGATATTATCGTGTGAGCTGAAGCTCCTATACCAGCCAAAGCCAAAAGAGACTGAACATCTTTGAGTCTAACCTCACTAGCATTAATCTTGTAAACACTTCCTCCATCTGTAAAAACTTCACGACTTAGAATGATCTCGTCATAAGACAAAAACTTAGCTAGTTCCGGAGAAACTCCTTCATTATAATCTTTTAACTTATTATCTATCTCAATAGATACACTAGCTCTAGAAAGCGGGCCAATATAATTAGACCCTTTCCAAACCAAGTCGCTGGCCGACTTAGATCTTATGCTTTTCATTGATTGTTCACCCATCACAAACCTGATAGCTTCAGCTATATTACTTTTACCAGAACCATTAGGCCCAACTATTCCTGTTACATTTTTAGATACATCTATAATTGTTTTTTTGGCAAAACTTTTAAAACCAATTAAAGTGATAGATTTTAATATCATAAATCAAACAATATATTCTTCTGTAAATTATATCACAATATAATGAGATAATCTTTCTGATTTTACACAAATTTTTAGACTACTTATTATATCTTCTAGCCAATTTTAACTTATGCATGTCTTTTAATAAGTTAAGGTCAACACCTAGCCCGTCATCAGAAAAACTCTCCACATTTGCTTCTTT
>JAUPVO010000014.1 GCA_030916975.1 Patescibacteria group bacterium | reverse complement strand
TTGTATATATTCAAAAATTTTTGAATATATACAAGGGCGACTTTTAAGTTAGTTACAAATTAAAATAACAATATATGCAACCAAATTCAAATAACAAAAAAACTATAAACGAAAAAGAATTAGAAATTCTAAAATATTGGGAAGATAACAAAATATTTGAGCAGTCAGTTAAGCATCCAGCGAGCAATAATTCTCAGAATAATGAAAAAGGTAAAAAAAGAAAAGACTTTTCTTTTTATGATGGACCACCTTTTGCTACAGGATTGCCGCATGCAGGACATATTCTGGCGGGCACTATTAAAGACAGTATTCCTCGTTATCACACAATGCAAGGCTCTAGTGTTCGCCGTGTTTGGGGCTGGGACTGTCACGGGCTTCCAATTGAGAATTTGGTTGAAAAAGAATTTGGATTAAACAGTAAAAAAGAAATAGAAGAATTTGGAATTGGTAAATTCAACAAAGCAGCTGCCGACAGTGTGTTAACTTATGAGCATGAATGGAAGAAAATAGTTCCTCGTCTTGGAAGATGGGTCGATATGGAAAATTCCTACAAAACCATGGATTCTACTTTTACTGAATCTGTGTGGTGGGCTTGGAAAGAGTTATATGATAAAGGTTTGGCGTATGAAGGTTTTAAGATGATGCATATATGTCCTAGATGTGAGACCCCGCTTGCTCAGTCAGAGGTTGGTTTAGAATATCATGAAGTGACTGATATGTCTGTGACAGCTGAATTTGAACTTGTTGATGAAGAGAAGACTTATGTGCTAGCTTGGACCACTACACCATGGACTTTGCCAGGTAACACGGCTTTAGCAGTAAATAAAAGTATAGATTATATAAAAGTTAAAAGCCTTAAAGACTCCGAAGTTAAGAATTTTATATTAGCCAAATCTAAATTTGAAGAATATAAGAATTATGCAAAAGATTATCAAGAATTTGAAATAGTAGAAGAGTTTAAAGGTGATAAATTAATAGGTAAAAAATATAAACCGGTTTTTGATTATTATAATAATCCAGAATCTTTGAATAAGATAGAGCACAGTGAGAATATCTGGAAAATCTGGCATGCTGACTTTATTAATGATGAATCGGGTACAGGTATAGCTCATGAAGCTCCAGCTTTTGGGGCTGATGATATGGAATTAGCTAAAGAAAATAATATTCCAATCATAAAACATGTATTAATGAACGGCAGCTTTACAAAAGAAATAAAGGATTTCGAAGGTTTGGTGGTAAAGAAAAAAGATGACACAATGTCAACTGATATTGAGATAGTGAAGTGGCTCGCTCATAACGGTAAATTATTTGAGAAACATAAAATAGTTCATTCATACCCACTTTGCTGGAGGTGTAAGACGCCTTTACTTAACTATGCTACTTCTAGCTGGTTTGTAGATGTTCCCAGTATCAAGAATGAAATAGTTTCAGAGAATCAAAAAGTAGCTTGGGTTCCAGAACATATAAAAGATGGTCGTATGGGTAAATGGCTTGAAGGAGCTAAAGAATGGGCAGTATCCCGTTCTAGATATTGGGGAGCCCCTATGCCGATATGGAAAAATGCTGACGGATCAGAAGTTAAGATAATCGGCTCCATCAAAGAAATAGCCACATCTTCTAATAATGATTTTTATGTTATGAGACACGGAGAATCTTTTAGTAATGTTAATATGATTATTGATAATGGAAATGATTTGAATAATCATTTGACAGAAGAGGGAAAAGTTCAAGTTGAGAACGCTATTAAAGAGTTTAAAGAGAAGTTGGGGGATAAAAAAATAGATTTGATTATATCTTCTCCTATAGTTAGAACTAGGGAAACATCTGTGATGGTTTCTCAGGCACTGGACTTAGAATTTATAGTTGATGACAGGCTTCGAGAATTTGATCATGGAGATTATGATGGCAGAACTTTAGAATATTTTTATGAAAAGGAAGGTAAAGAGAAATATCTGAAGCTAAATAGTAGACCTAAAGGAGGGGAAAGTCATCAAGACATGATGAATAGAACTATGTCTTTGCTTGAAGAGCTAGATAAAGAGAATAAAGGAAAGAGCATATTACTTGTAACTCATGGTGGCCCAATGAGAATGATAACAGCAGGAGCAGAACTTGTAACTGAAGAGAAGATATTAGAGGATGAGATTTCTCATGATATAAGGCTTTACCCGCATAATGCTGAGATCAGAAAGTTAAATTATCTTAAAGTCCCTCGCGATGAAACAGGGGCTATTAACCTGCATAAACCCTATATAGATAAAGTTGTGTTAAAGGATAAAAATGGAGAAGAAATGAAAATCATAGGAGATGTTTTTGACTGTTGGTTTGAGTCTGGATCTATGCCATATGCTCAGTTACATTACCCATTTGAAAATAAAGAAATATTTAAAAAGAATTTCCCGGCTGACTTTATAGCTGAAGGAATGGATCAGACTCGTGGCTGGTTTTATTCTCTTTTGAATCTTGGTACAGGACTTTTTGATGAGTCTCCTTATAAGCACGTGATTGTGAATGGGACTATCTTGGCAGCTGACGGGCAAAAGATGAGTAAAAGCTTGAAGAATTACACTGACCCCAT
>JAUPVO010000013.1 GCA_030916975.1 Patescibacteria group bacterium | reverse complement strand
TTTATCAAATTTATGATAAGAATAAAATACACCAAATAATACCAACAAAATACCTAAAGATGTCCCTATAATTATAATTTTAATTTTTGAAAAATTAGCTGATTGCATATACTTATTTTAGCCCGTAAGCTTCCATTTCTAAAGAAAATTGATAAGACTCAAATGGTTTGAGATTCTCTGCTTTATCTGGGCGGAATGATAATTTTTGAATATTTAATAATTGTAAATTATTTTCTATTACTCTGATATAATTTTTAAAATCATTATAACTACCATTGACAGTATAAGATAATTTGTAAACAGAAAGTTTTTCGTTAGAATCAGAATTATTATTTGATTTACCAAAATTTATACTAGAAGATTTAATGTTAGTATTATCGGCAATTTTATCTAAGTCATTGATTAGTCTAGATATGTCTAAGTTTTCTGGTATTGCTATATTTATCCTATCTTTTTCCAAAGGGTTTATATTTTGATAAGCAGAAACTTGTTGTAATCCTTGATTTTTAAATTCTTGAGCTAGTTCATAGTAACTTTGAAGCTCTTGAGTTTTGGTATACTCATATATAACATTAGATTGATTGAACAGGTCAACTCCTCTACCACTATACAAAGGATAAGCAATAAAATATATCAACAAGAAAGATAATACATATATTGTTATTGTTATTAAAGATGTTTTATTAATTTCTTTTCCCATATATTTTTAATTTTGTGTCTGATTACTAGTGGTAGGGGATTCTGTACTAGTAAAAAAGGTTTGAACCTGAGGGGGATTGTTTACAGAAGTAGTGGAAGAAGAAATATTATTTGTATTTGACTGAGAATTATTTAGATTATTATTTGAATTTGTAGTTGTTGCTTGATTACTGTTTATATTGTCATCTGGATAAGATGTAATATCTCTATTATTAGATAGTGTATCTAGCATAATGTAATCTGGTTTAATTTTTGGATTAATATTTATTTTTATAGTAAACTCAATAGTTCCTTTAGTATCTTTTTTCATACTAACCAGATCAACTGATTTTATAAATTTAGAATACTTCTGATCTTTTAGTAAGTCTATTTGTCTAACTATATCCATTTCATCTATTGCAGAGGCCAAAACAGTTACCTCGCCAGTTTCGTTAGACTTGGATAAAAATGACATATCTTTAAAGTATACATTATTGACTACAGCTGAAGACAAAGTATTGAGTTGGGTAGTGATATAATAATGTTTATCTAATAAATTATTTAAAATTAAAGTTTTATTATAGAAAGTCAACATTTCATCCAAGGGCATTGTAGTTATTTCTGCTTCTATTGCTCTAATATTATTTTCTATGCCTGTATTTTTATTTTTTATATAAGTTAGTAAGACGTAACTAGTTACACTAAAAATAATTGATATTATTAAAAATATTACACCTAAAACCCTAAAAGGATTTCCTGTATCAATATCTGGAGTTGATATTTTAGCACCAAAATTTAGATTATTATTTTGTCTTAGAGGTGGCATAATATTTAAACGTTATTTATAGCTAAGCCTAAAGAGTTCATAAAGACATTAGAATTTTGTTTTATCATTTCTTCTAATACTGTTGGCACAAAAACTCTAGAGAAAGGATCTATAATTTTTATTTCTCTATTAAAATTTTTCTCATAAAAAAGATTAATATTTTTTATAGACGCAAAACTTCCTCCAATATAAATTTTATTATATTTAATATTATAACTTATTTCATAGTTATTAAAAATATTAATCATGTCATTTATACTATTTATTGTGGATAACTTTATTATGTCAGAGATATTGTCATTATCTGTATTCTTATAATCAAAATCTAAAAGTATTTTTCTGGCCTCACTGTA
The DNA here is from genome assembly GCA_030916975.1 of Patescibacteria group bacterium. Lineage (GTDB taxonomy): Bacteria > Patescibacteriota > Minisyncoccia > Phycocordibacterales > UBA5272 > JAUPVO01. Next base: position 15,066 of record JAUPVO010000013.1, on the reverse strand, counting down.
ATGAATAAGTAAAGAATTTTTAATATTAAAAACTATTTTATTCATTCCAGTGTTTATAGTTTCAACTCCCACCATTTTTCCAGAATTAAGAAAAACTAAATCAATATTATTCTCTTCCATGTTAATTAGCACTGCATTATCTTGAATAGTTTCAAATGGAATTGTTCTGATGCCACCGAATATACTAGGCTCTATAGAGAAACTTTTGTTAGTTTTCGAGATAAAGTTTCTAAGCATATTCGCGTAATCTTCTTTTATGGCCATCACAAGATATTGTATATAGTTTTCGTCTTCTTGAACGGTAGTAAAAGATATTCCATAGTTTAATATTTCGACGCCTGGAACAACTTTTTTAAATTCTAAAGCTACGACATTATGAAGAGCAGAAGAATCTTTTATCGATTTGACTACATAAGAAGGCAATATCACTCTTTTGAATATGTACATTGTCGAAGGTATACCAAGAACTACTTGACCGGCATCTGTTTTTAATTCTCTAATTGAGTCAGATAAAGCTATTTCAAGTTGGCTAAAACTTAAATTAACATATTCTCCAACTTCTTTCCCTACGTATTTACCGAGATAAAGTTCATTGTAATTCTGCAAAGTCAGCAACTCATTATTCCTTTCAATAGCGACGGCTCTGATACTAGAAGTACCTATATCTACACCTATCACAACATTTTTTCTTTCTCTAGAAAACATCTTAATTATTATTATACATTACATTTAAGAAATACTTATAACATTGTTCACAAAACAAAAGATATTCGCTTATTAAGCGAATATCTTTTGTTTTGTGAACTAAAAGTATAGTTGAACTATTTTCTTTTAGCTACTTTCTTAGCTACTTTTTTTACAGCCTTTTTAGCAACTTTTTTAGCTGGAGCTTTTTTGGCTACCTTTTTCACAGCTTTCTTAGCTACTTTTTTAGCTGGAGCTTTTTTCACAGCTTTTTTAGCTGCTACTTTCTTTTTAGCTACTGCCATAGTAATTATATAGATTTAAAACTTTTGAGAGTGTTGCAATATTTTAAAATATTTTGCGATTAGACTTTAGACCTAGGCCCTCACTCTCATACTGATAGTATGACATATACAAAACAACTGTAAATACTTTTATTATATTTTCTCTGTGGATAACTTATAATTTTGTAAATTAATAAAATGCAAATGCTTCGCATTTGCATTTTATTAATTATAAGAAATAATTTAAAATTTCTACTTTGTTTTACTTTTGGAAAGATACTTGTGTTTATTTGCTTTACATTTACAATCTTTTCCGATGTACTCATTGAAGAATTCTTCTCCATAATCATATGTAATCTCATCTCCTTTTTTTATATTTTTGACAGCAATAATATACACTCTACCTTTTCTTATTTCACTCTCTGCATTGCCTATGCAGCTGTGATTAATATATCTTGCTTTGTTCCATCTAACACTACCATTGATTGTTTTATTATTAGAAACTTCAAAAAGATACATGTTGCTTTTAACTTCACTAGCTTCATCTCCAAGAAGTATAAGACCTATATACTCTATTATTTTCTCCCCTTTTTTAATATCTTCATCCGCAAAGAGCCCTAGTCCAGCATAGCTTTTTTTAATTTTGATTTTCTTAAATACTGAATCTTCTGTATTTATTTCTTTAATATTATCATTCACTATCATGTTTGTTTGGTTTTATTTTTGATCTAGTCTTTGCAATACTCTATCTCTACCCAAAACTTCAAAAATATAATATAGGTTCGGAGTTTTTTCTTGAGATGTTATGGATTTACGAAGAGACATCATCATATCTCCGAATTTTATATCATTTACAAATGGAGAAGCATTATAAATATTTTTAAAAGTTAATATCCAGCTATCTATATCAATCGAATTATCAAAAAGGTTTTTATTTTCATCTTTCGATAATTCTACTTTTAAGTATTTTAATAAGTCTTGATTATTTATATCTTGATTTAGATTATTAAATATCTCATCATACATATAACTTATACTATTTTTAACCATAGACCACTTGTATATATCTTTTCTTTTTTTGACAGTCTCACGTTCTATATTGAGAACCTTAATCAAATAGTCTTTATTTTGATTAATCATATTATAAAAATCTGCATCATTCTCTTTTGCCCATTCTAGTAGTTTCTCTGCAACTTCTTCTGCATTCATACTGGCAACAATGTCAGAAGAAATGTTGTTGAGCTTATCAAAGTCTAACAGAGGCCCTCTACTATTCCTTTTGAGTTCATCTAGATTGAACTCGTAATTACTAAGATTAATCTTGATTCTTTTCTGATCACTCTCCTCGACTTGCAAATTCCACCAATCATCAAAGGTAGGATTAGCTAATCTCATAAGATAGGCTTTAAGAGCGTCAACTGTATAACCTTCTTTTTGATAATAAGCCACAGAAGCTTCAGGATCTTTTCTTTTGGAAAGTTTTCTGATTGAATTGCCGTCCTTTTTATTAATTGGCATAATGTGTCCATATTTCGGAGCTTTAACTCCAAGCTTCCCCCAAAGCTCTAAATGTTTTGTCATGGAGGCTATCCATTCATTAGCTCTCATAACAAAAGTAACTCGCATCAAATAGTCATCAATTAAATGTGCAAAATGATAGGTTGGCACTCCATCAGTTTTGGCTATAATAAAATCTTCATCGTTTTCTGACAACTCCATCAAACCCATTAACTCATCTTCAAATTTTATTTTGTTATCAAAGTTCCCAGAAGATTTTAATCGAATTACGTGTGGCTCTTTGTTTTCAATTTTGGTTTTAATTTGTTCAAATGTCAAATCCCTGCTTTTGGCATACTTACCATAAACTCCTGGACGAGTTTTCATAACTACCTGCTCTTCGCGCATGAGATCAAGTTCTTCTGAAGTCATAAAGCACACATAAGCATAATCCTTAATCAAAAAATCATATACAAAAGCGTTATACGTATCTAATCTTTCTGACTGTATATACGGACCATATTCGCTATTCTGAAGAAGGCTCTCATCTATTTTAATATTATAAATATCAAGATACTTCATCATTCTCTCTGCTGCCCCAGTGACTTCACGATTCTTATCCGTGTCTTCAATACGAAGAATTAGCTTGCCATTATTACGGTGAGCCAGAATGTCATTAATCATTGCAAGATACAAAGCTCCTGAGTGTAGCTCTCCTGTTGGAGAAGGAGCCAAACGCATAACCTCAGCATTTTCTTGCAAATCTCTTTTTGGATATTTTTCTTCTATTTTTTGTCTATCAGGCTTGTTTTCGTTCGCTATCTCTGGATATAAAAGATTAGCTATTTTTAAATTATCTTCTTTAGTCATATGATTAATAAGTTTATTAAATATTCAAAATATTAACTATTATAACATGAAATCAGGAAGATAAGACAGACAAAATATGCTAGAATTACACTATGAAAAATAAAACCACTTTTCTTTTAGATTTTGACGGAACACTAACCTCTAAACATATAAGGGGTAAATTTGTGCCGTCTGTAATATCTATTCTAAGAGAAGAAAATCACTTAGATCAAGATTATGTAGATAGAGCCACTCTCTTGTCAGAAAAGTATCATCCGATTGAAACAGACCCCAGCTTATCCAAAGAAATAAAAACTGAAGCAATGCAAGAATGGTGGGAGAAACATTTAGACTTGTTAATAGAGAAAAAACTAAATAAAAGCCATTTGAAGTCAGCAATCAGTTCCGATCTAATACAGCTCCGCAAAGGCGTTAAAGAATTTTTCAGAGAAGCCAGCAATAATAAAAATAAAATCGTAATATTATCAGCTTCTGGATTAGGCGGAGAAACCATTGAACTACTTTTAGAAAAAGAAAATATTAGAACAGATAATATTCATATTATATCTAATATTTTAGTCTGGAATGAAAATGATATTATGATTAGTTATGAAAAACCTTTAATTCATACCTTTAACAAATATAATTTCTTTTCTGAAGAAGAAGTCGACGGAAAGGTTGTAATCGTAGGCGATAATCTGGCTGATGCAGAAATGCTACCAAGAAATGTTAACAATAACATAAAAAGAATAGGTATATATGATAACAAAGATAACGCTCACCTGGAAGAGTATAAGAAAATATTTGATGAGGTTTGGGCTGGAGATGATATAGATTTTAATAAACTAATCAAGTTACTGTAAACATTCTCTTCAATAAGAAATTAAATGCTAAATGTGATATAATTTAGTCATATAAATAATAATTTTAAAATAAAAATATTAAATAAAATATATGCAAGAACAAATAAAAGCTGCGATGAAAGCTGCTATGATAGCCAAAGAAATGGATAAACTGCAGGTTATACGCTCTATCTCAGCCGCATTTACTAATGAAATGGTTTCGGAAGCTCGTATCGCTTCAGGCAAAACAGCGCAAGACCCTCTTAGCGATGAAGAGTGTCTTAAAGTTATCAAGAAGTTGGTAAAACAGCGTAAAGATTCAATTGAACAGTTTGTAAATGGTGGTCGTGAAGATTTAGCTGAAACAGAAAAGTATGAGCTATCAGTATTGGAAACATTTCTACCAGCTCAATTAACTCGTGAACAACTAACAGAAGCTGTCAAAGCGGAAATAGCTAAACTTGGTGAAATAGATCCAAATAAAAAACCTCAAACTATAGGACAAATAATAAAAGCTCTCTCCTCCAATGCTGACGGTAAAGACATAAAAGAAGTAGCCGAGGAACTTTTAAAATAGCATCTAGAGCAATTCCAAGAGTATTACTCCTAGATTAAGCTTTATTTTATAGCATAAATATATAAAATACTTGACAAAATAAAGAACCTTGATATAATATATCAAGGTTCTTTATTTTTAATCAAGCTTAACTTTATTTGGAGTTAATCATGACTAATAATCAGTTAACGGACAAAGTGATTGAGAAAATCTATAATGCTGCCGCACAAAGACTTCTGCGTGAAGATTGTCTACCCTCTGAAGCCCTTTCTGAAGCCTTCCGTGATAGTTTTGGCCGCAAACCAAAATTTGTATTTTTAGGAGTAAATGATTCTGGATATAAAGTATTTGCAAGAGAAGAAAAATACAAACAAGTAAGAAACGAGTGTCTTAGAAAACTACAAAACCTTCGAAGACGAAATGTTTTACCAAGAAAAAAAATACTTGCGCAAGAAATAAAAAGGCAAGCAGAAGAAAGAGAAGTGAAAATTATGAAGTCGGAAATCGATAGGGGAGTGGACCCAGAGGCGCTAGAAGATATCGGACACTCACCTTCTTTAACTTATTTTGACGACTTATGTTTTCCATCTTAGTTATGAAAAAGTACTAAAAACGCCCTTTCGGGCGTTTATTTTTTGTTAATATTTTTAGTATTAAAAATATTAGTTACTGCTTTCTTCTGTAGTAGCACCTTCTTCTACTGGAGCTGCTTCAGTCTCAGTAGCAGTTTCTGCTGGAGCTTCAGTTGCAGGAGTAGTTTCTGTTGTAGCTTCTGAAGTTGCTTTGTTTGCGCAGTTCTCGCATGTCTGACCTTCTGGGCAGTTACATGTTTTTGTTGTTTCGTCGTTGTTTGTTGTTGTAGTATCCATATATTTTATGTTTATTTTAAATATTTTTATTTAAATTAATTATTTTGATAATAGTATAATTATAACATATATTAAGAATATACCAAGGGAATTTTAGCTTAATAAATACTTTAATTATAAAGACAATACTCTATTATATCTTTATTTCAGACTCTATATACTATCGATTTTTTTATAATTGTAAAATATATTATAATAACTGAAATTATGAATTCTAATAATTCAAAAAAACACCTAATAATAGTCATGGGTTCTACTGCTTCAGGTAAATCTGACTATGCTATTAACCTAGCCAAAGAGATTAATGGGGAGATAATATCGGCAGATAGTAGACAGGTTTACAAAGACCTTGATGTTGGTTCAGGTAAAGTGACTGTGAGTGAGATGCAGAATATAATCCACTACGGACTTGATATTACGGATCCTGAAGACAAATTCACAACGGCAGATTTCATGTTCTATGCTGATAGAAAAATAGAAGAGATTATCAATCAAAACAAAACACCAATACTCTGTGGAGGAACTGGCATGTATATAGAAGCCGTATTACTTGGAATAGAAGATAATCCGGGCCCGAACTACTCTCTTCGTAAAGATTTGACTAATAAAACTTTAAAAGAACTTCAAGAAATTCTTTATCTAAAGAACCCACAATATTATAATTCTCTTAATAATAGCGAGAAAAACAATAAAGCCAGACTGATAAGAAAAATAGAGCTTGAAAATTTTGAATATAAAGAAAGAGCTTACAGATATGATGCCACTATACATCTTCTTGATATAGATAAAGACTTACTAAAGAAGAAAATTGAAGTCAGGCTCGATAAAAGATTTGAGCATCAAGGCATGGTTGAAGAAATAAGAAACCTAATAGAAAATGCCGGAGATAAAGAGAAAAGAATAGAATGGTTGCTTTCCTTGGGATTAGAATATAAATATGTAACAGAATATGTTTTAGGAAAGATAGACAAAGATACAATGATAAATACTTTAAAAACCAAAATATATCAATATGCCAAAAGACAAATTACTTGGAATAAAAGATATAAAGATTATCAGAATTTAAAAATTATAAAAGTCTTAAATTAAAAATATGACAGAGCTAGTAAAGCAAAAAAAATCATAATATGTTTATTGGATATAAGAAGTGTATACAATGTTGGTAGTATATTTAGAACTGCTGAAGGATTTGGATTTGAAGATTTTGGACTTATAGGCATAACTCCAACACCTTTAGACAAACATAATAATAAAAGAAAGGATTTTGTTAAAACTGCTCTCGGAGCAGAAGATAGAATTAAGTGGGAGTTTTTTGAGAATACGAATTCCCTATTTGAACAATACAAAGACTATAAGATAATAAGTCTGGAGATTAATCAACAATCAGAAGATATTGTTAATATTGGTGAATTTATAAAAAATAACCAAGAGCAAAACTTTTTACTATTTTTAGGCTCTGAAGTAGATGGTGTATCCAAGGAGATCTTAAATATTTCTGAGCGAGTTTATCATATACCCATGAAAGGCCAAAAGGAAAGTTTTAATGTGAGTGTCGCAGCTGGTATTATTTTGTATATTCTTAATCAAAATAAAAGTTAGATTTTTAAGATTTCTTGTTTTATACTCTCAACCAAATCTACAAAATTCTCCTCTTTTATATTCCTTGGATACGACATAGTATTTGAAAAAGTATTTCTGAGAGTACCTTTATCTATTAAGAAAATTTTTTGCCCCAAAGTTACGGCTTCTTCTATAGAATGAGAAATCATTATTATAGTTTTCCTTTTACCACTTTTATCGAGATTATTTTGCCATATATTCAAAATGTCATTATACAAATGATAAGTGGTAGCTATATCCAAAGCTGCAAATGGTTCATCTAGTAGCAGTATATCACTATTAATAACCAGAGCTCTAGCTATGCCCACTCTTTGCCTCTGGCCGCCAGAAAGGTCTCTCGGTAAATTATCTTTGAACTTCTCGATACTAGCTTCTTCTAGGGCTTTCATTATTTTTTTATTCTTAGCCTCTTCTGTATCTTTGCTATGCAATAAAGCTAGCTTCACATTGTCATAGACGCTTAGCCAAGGCAGAATAGCACCATTTTGAAATACAAATCCAACTCCCCCATCAACAACAAGAGTTCCTTCGTTATAGCCTTCTAGTCCACTGAGTATTTTTAAGATAGTTGTCTTGCCACAACCAGATGAGCCTATAAGAATATTAATAGATTCGGGGATTATATCAAGAGTTATATTATCCAAAACAGTAGGACCATTTAATTCGTATTTTTTTGTTATGTTTTCAATTTTTATCATATTATTTTTATTTTAATCAAATCTAAACTTTTCTGAATAATTCAAAAGTTTTTGCCATACAAAAATATTAACTACTGTTATTATAAAAATCATACATATAGTGCTCGCCAGGAACATATAATGATTTCCTTCATTAGAAGAATTCACCAATATACTTCCAAGTCCCAGCAGGTCTATACTTTTGTCTGAATTGGGTATGTATACATGTAAAACTTCAGCTACCATAATAATATCCCAAGCCGTAGCAAAAGAAAGTATGGACCCAGTTACTATCTCTGGTGTTATGGCAGGAATTAGAACGTGTCTAACATAATCAAAACTTTTTATTTTGTATATTTGGGCTGCGTATTTTATATCTTTTGGTATTAACTTGATACCACCAACCATAGTAAAGACTAAGGTCCAAACCATTGTTATATAAATAATAAATATAGCCGCACCCTCAAGAAAATTAACATATAAAAAAGTACCAATTATAAGCGGGAAAAATGCCAAGATTGGTACAGATTCGATAACGTCAAAAACTGGAAGCAAAAACCTCTCTACTGTTTTATTGCTAGTTACGATTAAAGCTAATGCCAAGGCCGTAATAAGGCTTAGTACATAAGCAATAATTATTCTAGAAAAAGTTAAAAAAGAAGCTTTTAACAAAATAAGGAAATTAATAGAATTAATAAAGCTTTTTATATCAAAAAAATCATTATCTTTGTAGTAGATATAAATCAAAGATATTATCAAAACTACAGGCACAAATAGAAGCGTAATAAAAATAGTATTTCTATTAACTGTATGCGATAATTTACCAGCTTTATTTTTATAGAAATACTTTCTATCTTTAGTTTTATTTTTCATAAAAAAGTTATTTGATTATTACTCTTTTATGTTTCCAAATCTGCCACTATATAAGTCCTCTAGCGCATCTTTGATTTCTTCTTCAGTATTCATCACAAATGGCCCATAAGCGGCTATTGGTTCATTAAGCGGCTCACCGCTCATAACAAGCACAACAGAGTCTTCTAAAGCTTCTATAGTTATAACTTCTCCTTCCTTTTGAAAATGTACAAAATGATCAACTTTAACTTCTTCATCATTAACTTTGATTTGACCTTCTATCACCACTAGAGCTGTAGCATACTCTGCAGGGAAAGCGAAAGAATTTTTATTGTTAGCTTTTAATTCTAAATTGAAAAGATTAATAGGAGAAAAAGTTGTAGCGCTTCCCTTAACTCCTTGATACTCGCCCGCTATAACTTCTACATGTCCAACCTGAGACCCAGTTTCGTTTTTTAAGATGAATTTATTAATATTTTCATTAGCTATTGCTTGGTATTTAGGAGAGGACATCTTGTATTTGGCTGGAAGATTAACCCAGAGCTGAACCATATGAAAATCACCACCCTCAAGGCTCCAGTCCTTTTGATGATACTCTTTGTGCATAACACCACTAGCAGCTGTCATCCACTGAACATCTCCCTCCCCTATAACACCGCCACCGCCACTACTGTCAGCATGTTCAACTTTACCTTTATAGGCAATCGTTACAGTTTCAAACCCTCTGTGTGGATGTGAACCTACTCCTCTAGGACGTTCAGAAGGTGTAAAATAGTATTTGGAATTGTAATCAAGCATCACAAAAGGATCCATATCTTCCATACTAACCTCGGCTGGTATGAAGTTATGAACCCTAAAACCATCTCCTACAAAGTGAGGAGTAGTTGGACTATAAACTCTATTTATTTTTTTGATATTAGTATTCATATTTGTGTATTAATACTAAATTATAACATAAAAACTTTTTGGCCTTAATTTTTGATTTAATTAAGTTCGGTCTTCTTATCTTTAAGATATATGTCCGTAATAGTTAGAAGTGAGACAGCAATAAGCGGTCCAAATATAACTCCCCAGAAGCCAAAAGTAGCTATACCACCTAGAGTAGATAAGAAAGTTAACCAGCCAGGAATATTTACATCTTTGCCGCTAAATAGTTTTATTTTGACAAGATTATCAATATTAGAAACAACAACTACTTGCCATACAAGTATCACAACTCCAGTTATTATGTTGCCTGATAATATGTAAGCAATTGCTATTGGGAAAGTTAGTATTCCAGATCCGAATGGGAAGAATGATAAGAAGAAAGCTGCTAAAGTTAACAAAACTGCTGCCGGCACATCAAACACGAACAAGATTAGTCCTGTTGCGGCTGCCTGAACCAGAGCTGATATTATAAGAGATGAGAAAACTAAAGAAGTCGAATTAGTAAGCTTGTGAGAGAAAGACTCTGCATCATTGGAATTCATCGGTAAGACGCTTTTGAATTTATCCATAATTTTCTTGGCATTTGGCAAAACCAAAATAAACATAAAAATAAATAAAAATAAATTAATGAATACTGAGAAGGTCTGACTACTAAAAGGAATTATAGTATTTTTAACAAAATTGGTTATGGTCGTGTTGGCGCTATTAAGTAGATTCTGAGTATTTTCTATTCCTATTGTTTTATTAAGAAACGCTTTTAGATGTTCAGTTTGATCTACATAAACGTTAGAGATATCTACATTCTGATAATTATTAGATATATCTTGAATTTGGTTAACTACAGCATTCAAAAATATTCCAGTCGGCAGGATTAGAATTAATAAGAATATAATTGTAGTCAAAAAGGTAGTTACACCCTCTCTTTTTAGCTTATTATTTATTTTATTAAAAATAGGCTGGAATACTAGAGACAACAAAAGTGCTAGTATAAATATTTTTAAATATGGAGAAGAACTCCAAAGTGCCACTAATAAAATTGTTAAGAATACAAATGTCGTCCCTTTGATATTGTTCATATATTTTTAGACATTATACAACAAAAAAGAGATTTGTAAAACAAAAACCACCGGGCCAAGTTTCTTTCTGGCGGCTATCATTGAGATTATACAAATTCTAAAAAAGATGTATAATTGGCTTACATATATGAAAATAATACAAAAATATCTGTGGCTTATACCTGGTGCTTATGTAGCTTTTATGTTTGGGGACAAGATTGTTGAAGGTTTGCAGCATAGTGAAGAATTCCAATCAATTATAAGCGTAATTAAACCTTTATCTCCTTATGCTTACACTCTTACACCTTTTGTAGGTGTATTAGACTTTGTGATTGCTATTTTATTTATCATTGCTCCTTTTATATTCAAATCAAAATGCAAAACATGTTTCTTTTTCTGGGCAATGATTTGGCCGTTTATACCTGCGTCAATCAGATATTTCGGAGGAGTTGCTGATTTTGAGATTGTAGAAGTTTTATCAATCACAGTAGCTGCTTTAATATCATATCTTCTCTGGAAGAATTACAATAAGTAATTTATCTATTAGATTTAATAGATTTTAAAATCAAAACAAGTTCTAACTATTCATAAACAAAACACTCTTACTTAAATAAGAGTGTTTTGTTTTGTCTCAGTACCTTTCATAAATATTTTATATTAAATTCTAAATTAATCACTATACAAAAAGAAATCCCCACATCTTTACAGTTGTGGGGCTGGAGCTGAGATTATCTCTCAGCTTCCGACCGGAAGAAGGTTATTCGATCAGCTTGGCCAGCTTGTCGGTGCCCGCCGGGGCTGCTTTGGCGGCCATGTAGTTCGCGGAAGGCGCTTCCTTGGTGTTGCCGCTCATATCGTCACGGGAATGTTTTTCCATTTCAGTCTCCAAAAGTTCCATATTAGGGGCTCCAGCTCGCGACGCGAACCACGAAACTCCCGAATAGAATAATAACATACTCTTTGTAAAAATGCAAGTGCTATTTACCCCTACCCTGCTCTCTTACTTTTATGCATATACGTGTGAGGATATTATAAGAAGACAGAAGTGAAACTTCAAAGAAAAATCCCCTGCAATTGCAAGGGGTATGGAATTTTCATCGTCGATAATACCGATTACCGACATGGGGCTTACCATCAAAACCTCTTTCAGCCCATGGTCTGTTGTGGGTAACATAGGCACTTTTTAGCATGACTTTGCCTCCAAATAGAAGTTGGGGTACGGAATGCACTCAGCTAACTTCCTTATATAATAATATCACAACATTTTTAATAAAACAAAGCTGTTATAACTTTGCCTTGTGAATAGTAAACAAAAAGATCGCCAGCAAGTTTCTTGCTGGCGAATTATCGAATTGACCAGATATTGCCAATCAAATCCTACTCTTGCGGCAAAAGCTGGAACGAGTGACATGATCGTGCGATAAATAGATATTCTGCTTCAAGTAATGCCAGTTTAATCTCGGCAATATCATGGCTTACATAACAAGCAACCACTTGTAATTTAGCAGTCAATATCGCATGAATAACAAAGCATTCGAGCTCCAACACCGTAATTCCGAGGATATTTGCAACGCGTGCCGCTTTATTCGCAACCAAAATAACCTTCTCGGATGCATAGCAAGCACAGACAGAAAGTGCTATGCGTACTTGCTTATGGTCTTCTGGCTTTTTTTTGGGACACTCCAACTGGAGCTCTTTCCAAGACGTCATTCATGATTACATCTCCTTCTGAATAAAAATAAGTCTACTCACTAATTATAACTTTTCAAATAGCCCTCTTCTAACTCATTAACACTCTTACCAAAATATTTAATATATGCCCTACACATCTCTTCTCTTGTAGTGTCTCTTGTTGGGTCAGAGTAAAACTCTTTATACTTTTCTAATCCAAAATTATCAAGCAGATAGCGAGTCCATTCGGCAACTAGTGAGTAAAAGTAAATAGCATAGTTATCATCAGTATTGAACCAGTCTTCCTTTGTAAGATATTTAGACGGATACACGTTAAGACCTCTTGGCTAGCCCATTCTTAACGTATTCACTGTGAGACTTCTTATCCCAGGCATGGCCCACCATGTATTCGACTAGACCTTCTTGGATAAATGGTGTCGAGAGGCCCCAGGTTAAAGTCATTAGGTGAGTATCCTCATGAGGACTTATTGGATTATGGTCGGATGTATATAGAACATGTACACAATATTCGTTATATATAGATTGCACATACCATGGATCGCCCATAAGCTCAGTCTTAAGTTCCTCGTTAGGGTAAAAGTAATAAGTTATCTTCTTTTTTAAATTCTCGTCACTCTCACTTAGCTTGAGAGTAATTATTATTTTTATTCTTGCTTCCTCTTGTGTCTTAATGATTAGCTCAAGATCTTTTCAGCTTCACTTTTATCGGCGTAATAGAAAATATAATGATCAGTCTCATACTTGGTCCAATCTTTATATTCTAGGAATTTGTGTGTGTATGTGGGTAGGTTTTGAGGGTGCATTTATTTATGATATTAAACTAATCTTCTCCACACCATACCAGGATATCCATCATCTGGATCATTAACTATGCCAAGACTTACGAACCCATTCTTCTCATAGAATCTCCAGGAGCTGTCATGTGTCTCTGGACTATAACATATAAGTTCAGTATAATACATTCTTTTACATTCATTAATAATATGCTGAAGTAGCGCGCTGCCCACACCTTTATTCTTACTCTTAGAAGCTATAATATATAATTCGCATGGATTATCTGTGTTAGTGTGATCGAGCAGAAAGTTCTTAACCTTTCTTACCCCAACTACACCTACCACCTCATCGATATTAAGTGCGATATAGAAGTTGCAGTCGGATGATTCCAAATTGTCACTAAGCTCATTTAAGAATTCTTCATCAGTCCAGTATATTCTAAATATATCTTCTACTTGTGATTTGGAAGCAGGAGAGTAATTGATTACTTGCATATTTTATTAGTATTTTATAATATTTATTGTATTAAAGCAAAAAAATACCGCCATTTCTGGCGGCCAACTCGAAGCAAGTTCGAGCTGATGTCCTTCATCGGAGAAGGATGTGGCAGGCGTTGATCAGCACGTGATCGCTGCCGACTTCCTGGACATGGAACAGGCCGTACTTGCCGCTATCGGTCATCGCAGCGAACACATCACCCTGCTTGACAGTGATCTTCTCGTCAGCATTGCAGAAGCATCTGCAGTTCATCACCATGATGTGTGTGTCCTGTTCGTCGCGAATGGCATGGAACTGCTCGCCACTCAGATCAGTGATGCCAACGTAAGTGTTTCCGAAATGCTCTTCGTTGAACTTGGACCCGAGGACACCTGCGCTGTTCGCGAGTTGGACCGGCCAGACTTCGGCAGTGGTGCCATCGCCGAACATGAAGAGCATGTTTGCTTCGGTGCCAAGATCTGCGAGTGACTTGACAGGTCGTCCCTTGTTGGACTTGCACTTCAGAAGTGCGAAGACCGGGCGACTGAGAACGAACTTGTAGTCGTAGTTGTAGAACTCACCTTCGACGGCAGAGATCAGAGCTTCGCTCAAGATAGCGTCTGCGGATGTCGTGGTAGTGCGAAGAAGTGTCTTCATGGAGATCTCCAAAAGAAAAGTACATATCTATCTTTCGTGTGCGCACACTCAAGACAGACTGAGAGCCCAGCTCACGAAGTGAGCTGTAGACCGTCATTTATTATACTAACATCAAATACATTAATATGCAAGTTTCTGTATTAAGTATACTATATCAATCTTATTTTATTCAATTTACTTAAATGGGATCAAGGCATTTTATTTTTTATTTCAAATGTACTAAAAGCATTTAAATTATCTCACACTTTCTTTTGTTTTCATTATTTAATTATAACAAAATAACTACTTATTTTGAGTAGTTATTTTGTATTGGCTCTCTACTTGGGACGACGTGCGGATGGCAATTATTGAGGAAAATAGTGTTAACTAACTACAAAACATATGAACAACACAGAATTAAAAGGAAAAGACATTTTCCTCAATGGTAAAAAAGTATTTTTAATTGTCGACATTAATCAAATACAAAATATAGCAGACATAAATCATGGAAGAGATCTTAATGAAGAAGAGCTTGATTATCTCCTTAATTATGTAATTCCAACCAATGAAACCTTTGAACTGGAGAGTTACTTGCTTGAGTGTATTAATACAGCAATATTAAGCAAAAGTCGTAAAAAGAATAAGGAAAAGATTTCCGCAAATGAAGAGTCGTTCGGCAATTCAATCCCCACAGATTTTTAACTTACAATATTATAACCGCACTATTTTCCTCAATAGTTTCTATTCTTGAAATACCTCAACTTTAACTTGGGGT
>JAUPVO010000012.1 GCA_030916975.1 Patescibacteria group bacterium | reverse complement strand
TTCCGATCTAATCAACTAGAAAGAATTCAACAGCGAATGAGGATCATGTATGAAGATAAGCTCGATGAAAGAATAACTGGAGAATTTTATGATGAAAAAGTGAAACTCTTTGGAGAAGAAAAAGAAGCATTACTTATTTCTCTAAAAAAACTAGAAGAAGATAACACAGAATATTATCGAGTTGGTTTTGCTATTCATGAACTGGCATTAAGGGCAAAAGATATTTATTTAAGTCAAAAAGCAACAATTGAAGAGAGAAGATTACTACTTGCCTATGCTTTCTCGAACATTTCAGTTTTACAAGGAGAAATAAGGCCAGAATACACAAAAGCGTTTTCTTTTCTCCTGGAATGGATGCCTAAGGTAAATGAAGTTCTCGAACTGGATAAAAAGCTTACTAACAAAAGACAAAAGGAGCTTTTCAGCTCCTCTCATCCTATCGTGCTCGTCAACTTGGGAGCGAACCCAAGCGACCAAAGTTTCGATGTTCAGATTCCATTCGTGTACCTCGTCTAAGACGAGTACACGACGGCCTTCCACACCTTTACCCATCAGCTCGCGAACGAGCTGCAGTCCGTCGGTTACGAAAAGGCAACGAGTCTTTTCGCTATCTGCACGATCAAGCGCAGTGCGATAGCCGATCTCCTCGCCAAGCTCGCAGCCGTATTCATCAGCTACTCTCTCAGCGAGAGATGCTGCCGCCAGGCGACGAGGTTGTGTTACCACTACCTCGTAACCTGCTTCAAGCAGGTATTGCGGAACTTGAGTGGACTTGCCAGCTCCAGTCTCCGCAGTGATGATGGTCACAGGGTTGGCGGCGACAGCTGCCAAGATTTCTGTTTTGAATTGCCCAACGGGCAGACCTACATTCTGAGTCATTTATATTCTCCTCGAGCTAGGGGTGCAGAGTTAACTGCGCTACCCACCCTGCTCGGCCACTTTTTCAAGGTGACTTCCTAATCGTGTGTACCGCGATATGCTTTACTGACACTTTCGGCATGTAAGCAGGGTTGCTCTATTTTTACTAAGTTTTCAAAGGACTCTATACTATTTCTAGCATATATAAATTATAGCACAATTAAGTGCTTATGTCAATAGCTAAAAAGCACATTCAGCCTCCTAGAACAACACTCAAGAATTCAAGAAGGGTTAAGATGACAGTGGTAATTTTATATTTTTAATACATCTTTTAAATACCTAAACTCGTTATTTTCTTTTCTATTATCAAATATAATAGATTTGACTAGACTGTTGCAGTTACTTGTTAAACTTACTAAAAAGAAAAATTTATATCGCAACAGGAAATATGGTGTCTGTAAAAAGCCTTTTAAAATTTAATTTTAGAGTAGTCACTTCATGTTGAAAAACTGTAACCCTCCATCTACCTCTTCTCTTCTCTTCCTCTTCACCTTTCTTAAGATTATCTGTAAAACTACTTAGTTCAGGGTTTTGCATATTTTTATATTATATATAAATTATACCACACCAATTAATAAACTTCATCGTTTAAAATTAAAATAAAAAAGCCCTGTCTTATGACAGGGCTGATTTCTGATTAAAGAGGTGTTATCTCACCTCTAACAGTTAGCCGGCCAGCTTTTTAATGAGCTTAATGAGCTCGTCAGTTCTGTCGCCAGGTTTACCACCCCAGTAACCGTTACCCTCCAAACTGCTGTGCCAACCGTTTGGAAAACTTTCAACAATGGCAGCGCGAACACTGCCGCCGCCAAAATAATTAACTTCTCCGTCATCAGATATGATGATGACGTTTTCTTTTCCGTCTGGCCAAAACGGAAAAAGTTGGTCGGTGATCGGTGCGCACTTGCTATGTGCACACCGAACTATGACCAGTCTCCCACATCTTTCTGCCGCAGCAATGGCTCGTGCAGCTTCTACCTCCTGTTTCTCAGTTACTCCTTGGGCCTTACGGCCCTCGGCTCTGATTATATTAAACTCCTCAGGCGTTACGCCGAAGGAGACGAGCCCAACCGGCCCTCCTGCGGCATCATCTGCCGCTATGAGCAGATCATACCGCGTAGACTCCTGCCCCAAAAGGGCGAGAATCTGAAGTATACTGGCTGGCCGGTGAGCCTGCTCACCGTGGTGGTCCACGAGAATCACGTCCTCTGGCAAATCGACAGGAACTTTTTTTGGCTCCTTTTCCGTTGCCTCGTGTGGCTGGTTATCCAGCTCCACAAGGACTAACTTATTACCGGCTACGATTGCAGCCAGTATCTCCTCAGTATAAGCTGAGGCGTGAGCTCCCCAATTTAAGTTTTTATCAAATACCTCGCAACCATTGCCTTCAAGGATATACCTTATCCTTTCCATCTCCAGGTCGCGCCCACCCAGAAAAAAGGCGGTATTTTTTTTGTCAAAGTTTGTCATGAGATGTCCTTTCGAGACATTTATTACTGCGTGATTGCAGTAATTCCTCAATATGAGGGCTGTATACTCCTATTAGAAGTTCACAGCTCTCATATTGAGGTTATGTAATAGAATTTACAAAGAACTTAAAAGCTTAAAACAAAACAATCTCTACTTGTAGGGAGAGATTGTTTTTAAGAATGCCATCTTTCCTTTACAGGTTGGGACCACCATGCTTTCGCTGGTTGGTAGAGGGTCATAGCGCCAATTCGCTCACCTCACTCTTGATAACTAATATTGAATTTTCAAAGCTTTACCTTATAAGTATATCAGAATATATTAGATTTGTCAAGAGGTAAATAACCCTTATTCTAAAAGGATTTTTTAATTACTGCTTGTTTCTAGATACTGTACAAACTTCTTATTCACTCCTTTATCTGTAGCCTTAATAAGAGGAGCGATCCAGCCTTCACGCTCTTTCCCAATATACCCTTCTGGGTAAGAATCTCTTTTGCCGAACATTCTGTTTAAATATTGCATTATTTTTTCTTTATCCTCTCCCTTCGAAAGGAAACGAACAACTTGAATAGAATCTCGATTTACCTTTGTTTGCTTTTCTGCTATAGAACCTTCACCATACTCATCCCAAAGATATGAAGCATTGGCTAGATAATATTCTGGAGCCGTATTATATCCCGTAATTAAACCAGACTTAAGGGCGAAATCCATAACATCCTCCATATATTCTTTGTCATCAAAAACTACTTCAAATTCTATTGCTTCTTGGAGCTCTTCTCGATTAAGGATCATAAAAGCTTTATAGTCAGAAATAAAAGCGTCTTCGTCATAATCTTTTTGCGAGTACATACCAATATACCCGTCTCCATACCACGGAGACAATCCTTTCTTTTTTAAATACTCAGCAAAAGGTGGCATGTAATAGTATCCGTAAGTAGATATCTGCATCTCTTTTTTACCTTCTTTATCTGGTGAAGAAACGGTTATGACTGCCTTTTTACCGTCATACTTCCTATAACCTTCAACACCTATCTGATCCCACTTTGTAGTACCATTTAAAACTTCACAGTTCCTACAAAGAATATAATCATCATACACCTCGGCTTTTTCTAGATATTCATGGCTTTCGCCAATCCATTGCTCAAGTATTTTTTTAGATTCAGGAGTTGGTGACGGAATGTCATAATGAATATGTTCTGGATGTCTTGCAATATAATCAAAAACTGTAAGATATTGAGCAATTTTACTTTGGTCATTTTGAGCAGAAAGTATTATACCCCAATTCGTCATGACAAGAGAAGATGAACTCTCGCCTTTAGGATAGAGATATATCCTACCTCTTTTATCATGGTCACTTACAAGTCTAAACAACTGACTCGTATTTTCTGACATCCTCACCTTCTTTTATTCTCTGTAATAGCCACAATGTAAATGCCGCCCCAAGGTCATCATCGCCCAAAGCAAACCCTTTTAACTCTTTAACCTTTTTGATAAATTCTGGATCTTCGGATGCTTCTAAAACTTTTTCATACGCCTCTTTGTATTCGTACAAAACCTGTCCACTTGAATTCGCAGTTAAATTACCACGTTTTTTTGCATTAGCACGGTGCTCAAATACCAAGCCTTGCCCTCCGCCTCCAGTTTCAATTTTTGCTACAGATTCATCATTTACTAATTCTTTAGGGATTTCCATCCACGGTTTTGTCACATATAATAATCCTGACTCAAACATGTCTCTAACATATTTTTCTTTGTCAATAGTAAAATATCTTAGAGTTCCGTCTTCCCATGGCTTTTTTATACTTTCTCTCGCCATATCTTTTGTCTCATAAATCTCCGCAGCAACAGCTGCTAACGTTTTTTTAACATATTTCTTAGCCTCACTATAAGGTACTTTTGGAGTATCTTCTGAGCCCTTATCTATTTCTGGTGATTTTTCAAACATGCATTTCTTAATTCTGCTTATATTATATATTATAATATAAGTTTATAAAAGTTTTCAACTTTTTAACAGAGTAAAAACAAGGAATAATTAGATAATTGCTAAATGTTTTTATTTATGATATACGGGTCGGAATATTATAGACGAGTTCAGAACACTCAACCGGTCTAATGTTAGGAATAGTTATACTCTCTTTTTCGAAAACTTCATGAATACAAAAGCACTTGTGTAGTCACCATTAGTAGAAAATCAATAAATAATTTTGACACAAAAATGGTATAATACGTAAACTATGCAAAACTCTCAATCGTTACAACTTGCGAAACAATTACTTGACAAAAAAAAGGGTCTGCGTTTGATAGACCGCTACATACAAAATTGGAAGGAGAATTAGGGAGTCAAAAGAAGAATTTGGAAAATTTTAAAACAATCATAAAATAAATAAAAAATATATGGCATTAGAAACAAACCAATTTTTTGACATAAGCAAACTACCGCAAGAAGAAGGAATAATTTTCTGGGGTATTTCTATGAACCGCATTGGCAACGAGCAGTCTGCAAAAAAATGTTTTGAATACCTTAAATTTATTGACACTAAGATCAAAAGAACTGATGGTATTGGTATGGTAACTTGGTATTCTGACTATTTATATTTTCTTTCAGACGAAAAGGCACACGTTTTGCGTGATAGATACAAGGAATTAATGATGCAACATAAACACGGTTTTTTGGATTTAATTTTGAAAGATAATGTTTGGATTAAAAAGGCATTTTCATTTTATACATTTGGACAAGTTATTTTAGACAATTCTGAAATCTATAAATCTGCTTACGATAAAATCTATAATATCTATAAAAATGACGTAACATTTCAAGAATATGTAGATTTTGATTGTAAAAAAGGTAATCACGGACTTGAAGAAAAAGAAAAGATTTTTATCCTTGAAGAGATCGTTACTATCTATTTGGCAGCCAAGGGGCAACTAAATTTTAATAACAGATTTATTCAAGGAACTGAACAGTGGGTACTGCAACTCTACCCTGGACGTTCATTAAAAAGCGAGATTTATTTATTCCAACTTAATCCCTTAAAACTATTTAATCCTAAAAATAAATTTGAGAATAGCTTTTATGATTTGAAGCATAAAGTTTTATATGATTACACAAGAATAGATATTGACACTTTTGATTTTTCTGAAAAAGACGATTTGAATATAGATTTTGAGCAAGAAAAAGACAATTTATTGAGAGTTGAAATAAAAAATATTGAAGGAAAAGGAAAAGGTTTAATTACAAAAAAAGATTTTAAAAAGGACGAAGTTGTTTTTGAGGTTATTGGAAATACAATTACATATGCAACAGACTACACAATACCGATTAATGAAACAGAAAAAGTCGAACCAAGATTAAGTAAAAGTATCGCCCAATATATGAACCATTCTTGTGAACCAAATATCTACCCCAGCAAAGACGGAAGGAAGTATCTAGCCATGAAATATGTTGAACAAGGTGAAGAACTTGTTACTAACTACGCCTTTCTTGGATTTAATTTTGGCGAAGAAAAAACTATTAACGGAAAAGAGCCGAAGAAAATTAATTCAAATTGTCACTGTGGTTTTAAAAATTGTAAAGGTAAAATAACAGCATACAATGACCTAATAGATGATGAAAAAGAAAAATACAAAGACTTTGTTTTGCCTTTTCTAAATATAAAGAAAAAGCTTTAAGAATATATAATTTTGTTATACACAAAGCAAAGCAGATATTTGAAAGTTCTGAAACGAATAAAAAAAAGATTTTATAAACTACTTAGTTAAGAACCCATATGTAAAAGAGAAAAGTCTATATTTTACAATGCGTTCTCCGTTTGATTTAGTACTCAGATTGACTGAGTGACCAGATTGGCTGGCGTCCTTGAGCAAGAGCCGTAGTCGGTCAAGCCCAGTAAGGTTATCTTTAACACTTTCATTCTACCATTTCGATGGTCTTTGAGTATCTAAAAACCTTTCTTTTAAGATGCTAAGTCTCTTAACTGTGTTTGGATATTTTAGTATCGATTCTTTTGAATATATAACTCCCTCTAGATCTTTGTGTGACAAATCAGAATATTGTTCACTAGTAAAATCTATATCTTCTTCGTTGATGCGATTCCAAATATGAGACTTAAGGTAAGAGTACTTTGGATAATCTAATAAAGATCCTTTTACAATCTCTCCTCCGAATATCTCTTGAGCGAGCAAGGATACCACAGCACAATGCCCCCATAAAGGGTTACTAGGAGTCCAGTTACTAGGATCAAAAGATGTTTCGGCGCTCGCAATATCTTTTATGGTTTTTAAATAATTATCTTTGTTCATATTAAAACTTTTTGAACTAAATCAAATTGGCTGGCGGAATAAGAATCGAACTTATATTCACAGCTTCAAAGGCTGCTGTCCTACCATTAGACGATCCGCCAAAATTATTTGGAAATTATAACACAAAACAGTGACAAAATCTATTGCATTTCGCCCTATTTTCTTCTATCTATATGCAAAGCTGCATAATCCCAATCAATGTTTACTTTCTTATTCGGATTAAAAATATTGTCTGGATCAAATATATTCTTAACCTCTTTAAAAAGTTCAATCATCTTACCTGTGAACATGTATTGTAAAAATGGTCCCCTAACTATACCGTCATTATGTTCTCCAGAAAGCGAACCCTGATACTTCCTGACCAGAGAATAAACTTCATCTGAAATTCTTTTAATCTGCTCTATAGTTTTATCATCTTTTAACTTCATAAGAGGTATAACATGCACATTACCATCTCCCACATGACCAGCTATAGTGTATACCAACTTCTCTTCATCTAAAATACTTTCAAATTCAGGCAAGAAATTTGCTAGATCTGAAGCTTTAACTACCACATCCTCAATAAAAGGAACTGTCCTCACATCTTTTAATTTGGACCTCAACAAGTTAAAAGATTCACGACGAAAGACCCAGTACTTGAGAGCTTCTTTTTTGGTGTGAACTATATGAGATTGAACTCTTTTAGATAACTCCTCTTCTAGTTTTATATTGTCAAAAATCTGATTGAGTGATTTAATTTTTGATTTTAAAGTCTCATTATCTTTCTCTACAAATTCTATAAGCATGATTATCTTCGGTATGTTACCAGTTAACACCATCTTAAACTCAGGCCAGAATAACTTCATAAGACTAAAAATACTCCCACCTAGCCTTTTTATTATCTGTGGCAAGAATTTCATAGATATTTTAAATGTGTGATCATCATAGATCTCAAAACTCTCTGGAGTAAGTGGGGTTATCTGGTCTACAATATACGGCAAGTCTTTAATATCTTTCAAAAATACTACGGCCATTTTACTTTTGGTATTATTTTCTACTAATCTGAATTGAGCTGAAGTGTTAACCCCTAGTGTTCCTTGGGATCCGACTATCAACTTAGTCAAATCCATACTGTGTTTATCTTTATCATAAATACCCCAAAGATTATACCCTGATGAGTTTTTGGTAACTTTTGGTTTATTGTTATTAATTTCTGCTTCATTATTTTGTATAAGAGCCAAGACTTTTCTATGTAATTCCCCGTAAAAAGTATTGTCATTCTCTATAACCTCATCTAACTCATTTCCTTTTAATTCTTTAAAACGATACTCATTACCATCAGAACATATCATATTAATCGCTTCTACATAGTCTTCGGTTTTACCATACTTGAGAGTTTTCTCACCACCGGCATTATTGCCAATCATACCTCCAATAGCACAAAGATCCCTAGAAGCTGGATAAGTCGGCATTATCAGATTCTCTTTTAAAGTAGTCTTATCGAAGTCTCTATAATACATTCCAGTTTCTATTTCTATTGTTTTACTGCTAGCGTCGAACTCAACCACTCTGTTCAAGTTCTCAGTAAAAGATACTATATACTCATCAGTAATGGACCCCCCGCTCATACATGTCCCGGCTGCACGCGGAGTAATGGAAATGGTAGATTTTTTATCTTCTTTTTTAATCCTTATAACCTCTCTCACAAATTCCAAAACTTCATTTTTATTATTAGGAACAAAAACTCCTTTGGGTATCATACGAAAAATCGAAGCATTCACACTATTCTTCTCTAATACTTCTTGATCTTTTTTTATCTCAAATCTTTCTAGCATATTTTAATCCTAATAAGTTTCTATACAAATAATTTAATATTGATACTTTATATTATAACACAGTATAAATCTGTGGAATATTTTGAATTAGATAAAATTTAGAAATTATAGTAAAATGACACGATGACTCAAAAATTAAAAAATAATATAAATAAATTCTTTAACAAGGATATCTTGCAGCCTCTGATGAAAATCGCCCTTCCTATGATATTCGTAAGTCTACTCCAATCAGCCTATCAATTAGTTGATGCTTTTTGGGTTGGAAGATTAGGAGGTGATGCTGTGGCTGCCGTATCTGTCAGTTTCCCCATAAACTTTCTACTAGCTTCACTTGGTATGGGACTAACAATAGCTAGTTCAACTTTGATATCTCAGTATATAGGTGCCAAAAATCAAAAAATGGTGAACCATGTTGCCACTCAATCCCTTATCGTAATAGTTTCAGTATCTTTAATCTTAACATTTATAGGGTATATCGTCAGTCCTTTCTTACTTCAAGCCATGAATATAGAGCAACATATCTATACTGACGCTTTAACTTTTGTAAGATACTCTATTCTCGGAATAGTCTTTACTTTTATATTTGCACTGTTCCAGTCAATAAGCAGATCAACTGGTGAGATGAGAAAATCTAGCTATATTATAATCACAACAGTAGCTCTAAACTTTATATTAGACCCTCTTTTCATTTTTGGTTATGGGCCTATAGCAGGACACGGTGTGGCTGGTGCTGCTCTAGCTACCTTATTCACTCAGGGGTTATCAGCTCTAGCTTCTCTATACATACTGTTTGGGGGTAAATATCATATACATATAATAAAGAAAAATATAAAAGCTGATTACGAATTAATCAAAAAAATATTCAAAATCGGAATACCTTCTTCTATAGAACAAAGTAGCAGATCAGCCACCATGATGTTAACGACTTTTATCGTGGCCGGATTCGGTACTGCTGTGACAGCTTCTTATGGAGTTGGTTCTAATGTGCTTATGTTTGTCATTATTCCTATGGTTGGTCTATCCATATCTAGCTCTGTTCTAGTTGGGCAGAATATTGGATCTAAAAATATTGATAGAGCTGTTAGTACAATCAACACAACTTCTATAATCTCTTTCATTAGCTCCACTCTATTTGGTGTTGTAGCCTTTATATTTGCCCCACAGATTGTTGGCATATTCTTACATAATGATCCAGAGACCACTTACTTTGCTGTTCAATATATCAAATTAATTTCTTTATTCTTTGGATTTATAGGTATACAAATGTCATTACTAGGAGCTTTCAGAGCTTCTGGGGATACAAGATTAGCCATGAACCTGACTTTGATATCTCAGTGGATAATACAGCTACCTCTTTCTTTCATTCTCTCAAAAATATACGGTATCGAAGGACTATGGTTCTCATTCCCTATCTCTTGGATACTGTCTTACATATTAACTCTCTACTATTACAGAAAAGGTAATTGGAAAAATAAAAATCTTATACATTCCCAAGACCAGGAAGAAAATATAAAAGCAACTATAGACGATACAAAGCTAGAATCTCCAGCTATCTAATTAAAATCCAAAATCTTCATAATAAACATTTTGTTTACTTATGTCGATGCTATATAATTCTTGTTTTAAGAATAACACAAAAGCTGGCGAACCACAGATAAAATACTTTCTGCTTTTATAGTTTTCTCCTATAGTATCTATAATAATATCTTTGCTAATAAGCCCGATCTTAATATCATCTGATGGTGCACCTTCATATTCATTCAAAACGTCTATGTATCTGTTTACCTTTGATTTAAGACTATCTCTCTCCAAAACTTCATTAATGTTTCTATTACAATTAATCAGACTGATACTGGGTCCATATTTTTCAATTAATTCTATAAACGGTGTTATGCCGACTCCAGCTGCTATAACAACCTTGTCTTCATTATTCTTGGCCTCTTCCGTAAATCTTCCATAGGGACCATCAATATTAATAATATCTCCAATTTTCTTCATACCCATCTCTTCCCAGAATTTTCCAACCTTTCTGATGCCAAAAGATAAAGTATTAACACCTTCATCGTTGGTCTCATTTCTTATAACAGAAAAAGGGTGTTCCATTTTATAGTTATTGCTTTGTAAGAAAAAGTGTTGGCCAGACTTTGAAGATGCTATTCCTGACTGATTAATTGGACTAACCTTGAGTAACATAATGTCTCCAACAATATCTTTTTCTATTATCTTATATTTTAACTTGGTAATCCCAGCCCAAGCCAACAGTCTCATTGCAACAGATAGCACAAAGATGGCCACCAAAACAAATAAAACAATTCTTAACCAAGCATACTCTCCAAAGAAAGTGCCTATTTCTAATAAGTGGATAATAGTAAAAAATAATATAGGATAAGAAAGGAGGTGTAGGTATTTCCAAGGTCTCCATTTTATTTTTTCTCTTATAACAGCACTTGTTACCCAGATAAGAACAAATAGTGTCAGAGCAAATCTTCCAAAAGTTATATGGGTTTCTGTCTCTATATTAAGATTAGGAGAAATTAACCAAGTTAAAGATTCAGACCTATTCATCATTTCTAAAAGAGGATGAGCTAATACAAAAAGTATTCCAAAAATACCAATCTGCTTGTGTATTCTATTAACAAGAACTGTGTCCTTAGTAAACACTTTAAATATGTGTCTAGACCCAAGAACTACTTGCACATATATCAGTATAAGCCCCAGATATCCTATTATATTTGCCCAGAATAAAATGTCGTTCATATTTTGTATTTTATATTTTAAGAATTATATCATTATTAATGATATTTGCTTCATGATCTAAAACCAAATATTTAACATCTTTATCTTTGTTCATAATCTTATTTAATTTATCTTTTTGATTAGATAATATACATAATACAGTTGCATATATATCTGCTTTCAATGCAGAATCAGCCAGAACATAAGAAGCAGCTGATACTTTTTTATCTACAGAACCAATATCAATAAAATGATTATGCTCTTCACCATCTTTGACCCAAAACCTTTTAAAAGATGATGAACAGCAGAGGGACAAATTTTTTATTCTGATACTTTTAATATACTTATCATTCTCTATTGGGTGTTGAAGCAAAACTTCAACTTCTTTACCATTATCACTCGTAACATAAATATCTCCGCCTCCGTTAATAAGAAAATACTTTATATTAAATCTATCCTGTAAAATCATAGATACCTTATCTATAAGATATCCTTTGCCTATACCCCCAAGATCCACATTGTGAATATTATTATTACTTAACTTACCGTAACCTATACCTTCTAGCCTATCTTTTATATTTATATCAAAAACTCCTTCTGTTAAGGTGTTATACTCTAAGGCTAAGTTAATTATTTCTTCCAAAGTCTTATCCTCTTTCAGCGCAATCTCCCCTCTATTATACTTATTCAAAATTGAGTCTGGCAAGAATCTAGAATACTTTTGTTCAAAATCTTTAATATAAACCTTAATATATTCTTCTATTTCTAATTTTTTATTTTCTTCCAAAATATCAAAATACTCGATATACCATTTTGTACCGAGTGCTTCGAAATTATTTAAAATGTAATTAGATCTGACTTGCAATTTCTAACACTACTTTGTTAAAAGCGTTAGTGGTCAGAGAAGCTCCTCCAACTCGAGACAGATTAACATCGGAAACTTTTTTGCCCACTACGTCATTTTTGTTGAACTTATCTAGAAATCCTTTGGCATATTCTGAAGATTCTTTGTTGGCAGAACTTTGGCTAAGCTGTACATTGGTGATAGTATTTCCATCCAAAGTTAAAGTAACATCTAGAGTATTGGTGTTGTCATCGGGCACTTTGAAAGCTATGCTTTTATGTATAGTATTAGCGCTAACATTCACTGATCCGCTTGCGTTAACACCAGCAAGTCCAGAGTTGATATTGGATGTAACTGAAACTACTGCGCCAGAAGAGTTGGTGCCATTATTAGAAGAATTATTGTTCTGACCATCAGTATTGCTAGTGTCACCATTAGGAGTAGAGCTTGTAACATAATTCTCAGTCTTTGTACCTGAAGAATTCTTATCATTAACATACCAAACAGCCCCTGATACCATAATAACCAGAAGCAATGAATACAATATTTTTTGTTCTTTTGTCATATTTAGATTTTTATATCCTTATATTATACTACAATTTTTAATACTTTTTATTTCTTATTTAACATTTATAGACGCCGAACCTATATACCTAGAGTCATTAACAAGAACTAAAACTTTGTATTTGCCTGGTTTTAAATTGTTAATATAGCTATACCCTCTGTAACCACCCTTCCTTCCTCCAGAAGCAGAATAAGAAACTTCACTGACTATTGACCAAGAGTTAGAATTTGGATTGTAGTATTGCCAAGTATTGGTGATTTTAAAATTAAAATCAATAGGAGCTTCTATCTCAGAATAAAAATATAACCCATTTGTTAAGTCTGTAGCCTGAGCCGATCTTCTTAAAAAGTAACTTTTGAAAATATTAAGATTCCTACTTATAGGATTATCATAAATATAGTATTTCTCACCCTCAACTATCTCGCTCTCAACTTGCCCATAAAATGAAGAGTAATGCAGACTAAGAGGAACTGCTGGCAAAACCTTAAAATAAAAACAAAAACCTAAAAATAGTATTGGTACAGCCAGAAAATAATGTAACTTTATCCTAAGATCATCCTTACTTATCTGATATATACAATACAAATACGTATACAAAAATATAAAAGAAATAAGAAGTGAGAGATAAAACTCTTTATCGCTCAAGCTTCTAGTAATCACTGGAATAAGAAAAATAAAATAGAAAATAGTAATTATGCTATAAGTTAATAACTCAACGAGTAATCTATACTTCTTTTTGATAAATTCGTTCGCAAACATGAAGAATAATATTACAGAGAGTATCGGTAAATTAATCAGTAGGTCTCCTCCTCGAATATAATAAACAAAAACAAAAGAAGCGTAAGATCCAGAAATAAAACTAATTATAAAATTTAAAAAGATATTATTCTTATAAAATATTTCTTTGACATATATCAATATTCCTAAAGATATAAAATAAACAACACTAAAATATATCATGGAAACATTAGTAATGGCCGGCAAGAAAATATAATCTATAATAAATCCAGCAAAAAATATAATAGAGCTAAGTATTCCAAAATATTTATTAGCGTAATCTTTAAGGTTTAACCAAAACATTATTTTTCTATAAAATTACCAAAAATAGCAATTAGAACATTTTCTTTATCGCCTATATTCTTATACAAATCATTTTTCTCCAAGAAGTATAATAAATTAACAGAGGTAAAGAAGGTTTGATTCTTTTCTACAAAATCTACAAAATCTTTATTAACCTCCCCTTCTACATCAACTTTATTTCTGATAAACATCCCATTTCTAAGATAATCTAGAAAATTATTATATGAAATAGCTCCATGATTGTCCTTAGCATAAACAAGCATTTTGTTGATGTCTTTATCGATCAAGATTTGAATCAGGTTCACATATAATTCCAAATCATTATCTCCAAAAATGTATTTCAGATCCTGCTCTTCCAATTCTTTTTTGTTAACTTTCTCACTATAAGTATGTAAGATTTTCTCAAGATTAGTAATAGAATCTCTAAAAGAAGAGTTCGAATGTTTAGATATAAAATTCAAAACATTATCTTGTTTTTCTTTGTTTGAGTTTAAGACTTTTTGTTCACCTTCCAAAATGGAACTGAGTCCTTTTTGTATTTTTACATAACTTGGCTTATTGAGATTGATTATGTTACATCTACTTCTAACAGTACTTATTAATTTACCAGGATCGGTAGTACATAATATAAATATTACATGCTGTGGCGGCTCTTCTAGAACTTTTAAAAAAGCATTAGAGGAATCTTTGGTTAGCATGTGAGCCTCATCAAAAATATAAACTTTATAAGAAGAAGCGACTGGCATAGTAAAAACACTTTCAATTACTTCTCTCATATCGTCTATCTTCTTACTGCTACTAGCAGCATCTAATTCATATGTGTCGACCTCAGACACTCCCAGCTCTCTAGCAAAAATCCTAGCCAAAGTTGTCTTACCAATACCATGACTACCCGTAATCAAAAAGGCGTGAGGTATGGATTTGGGGTCATTGCTGCTTCTGATAATATTCTCAAAATATTGCACAGCTTCTTCTTGTCCAATAACTTCTTCGAAATTTAAGGGGCGGTATTTTTGATATAAACTCATATTTAAATATGTTAAATGTGTAAGATGATAAGAAATTATAAACTAATTATATCATATCAAAACCATATTATTAAAATAAACCTTTTGGCTAAAATACAAAATAATCCTTATAAATCAACACTTTTTAAAAAGTTATTAACTGTATTTTCGGCTTCTTTAGCATTTTTAGATTCAAACAATTTATTACGAAGCTCCTTGGCACCATCAAAACCATTTACATAAGCTTTGTAATGCTTTTTCATGATAGAAAAAGATTTGATATCTCCTAATTTTTCTTCAAAGAGCTTTGTGTGTTCTATCATTATTCTTAATTTCTCTTCAAGAGAATAATCATTTTCTTTTAGTGTTTTTTCTTTATCAAACAACCAAGGCTTACCGAAAACTGCTCGTCCAATCATGGCACCATCAAAAGCGTATTTACTATAAAGCTCATCCGCATGGCCTAAACTTTTTATGTCTCCATTAATGATGAGTAATGTTTTAGGTGAGATGCTTTTTACCATATTATATATATCATCTATATATTCATAATGGGCTGGAACCATGGAGAGCTCTTTCCTAGTTCTTAAATGTACAGTTAAAACTGGAATATTACATTCTAGGATTTGTGGTAGCCAGCTCTGCCACTCTACTTTATTCCAACCTATTCTCGTTTTGACAGATACTGGCACTGCTTCAATTTCTCCTGTTATTTTATTTTTCCTAATTGCTCCACGTTGAGCTGCCATAATCACCTCTTTGGCTATCTCAGGAGTAGTTATCATTTTAGATCCAGCACCTTGCTTCTCTATAGTTTTGTCAGGGCAACCCATATTGATATCAATCCCGTCAAAACCAAGCTCAGTGCATAGCCTAGCAGCACCTTCCATATTCTTCTCTTCAGAAGTAAAAAGCTGAGCAACTATTGGTCTTTCTTCTTCTTTGTATTCCAAATCCCTTTTCAAATGCTCTCTGCCTTCTGACATAAGACCATTAGCCGAAACAAATTCAGTCCAAGTAACATCTGGTTTACCGTATTTGTTAAGCATGTGCCTAAATGCAACATCAGTAACATCAGCCATTGGAGCCAACACATACAGAGGCCTATTTTCTTTTTTGGCATTCTCTGACAACTCCTTCCAGAAACCAAATACTATTTTATCACTATCAACTTTCTTTTTAGATCTATCAAAAATGTCCTTAAAATGCTCAGAATTTAATTCGTAATCCAAACTACTTTTTCCAAGATTAAATATATTAGTAACAAACTCGCTCAAGACAAAAAGTATTTTATTCCACTTCCTTTTTAGTTTTTTGTACATAATTTTCTAGATAACAACATTAACTATTTTGTTTCTAACTACTATAATCTTTTTAGGTTCTATATTTTGTGAAGTTATGTATTTGTTATATATATCTTGCTCTTTTAACTTACTAACAACTTCTTCATCCTCCTTATCTCTGTCAATCTCAAAAGTGCCACGCATCTTTCCAGCAATCTGTACAGCTATAGTTACTTGATTATTCTCAATTTTGTTTATGTCATACTCAGGCCAACTCTCTTCCATATTATAATCTTTGGATAACTTTTCAAAAGTTACTGGTGCAAAAGGAGCTAATAATTGTAAGAATTTTTGATACTCATCCAAACTTAAACCATTCTCTTCAAATTCATTTAAGGCTATCATAAGCTGAGATATAGCGGTATTGAATTTTAATAATTCGATGTCTTCTCCAACTTTTTTGATGGTCTGATCCATCATATTCACATTTTTACATGGATTGCCTATTTTATTTTTAAGGCTCTGTACTCTGTCTAAAAATCTTTTCATGCCAGAAAGAGACTTAGCATTCCAAGCCGAAGAACCGTCAAATGGACTCATAAACATAACATACATTCGAGTTACATCAACTCCATACTCACGTATTATATCGTCTGGATTAATTATGTTACCCAGTCTTTTACTCATTTTTACTCCTCCTTCTCCTAGTACGAGACCAACTGTTTCCAGTCTTTTAAATGGCTCTATGTTAGGTACAATTCCAATATCGTATAAGAATTTGTACCAGAATCTGCCATATATAAGATGTCTTGTGGCATGCTCAACACCACCTAGATATATATCTACCTCTGGATACTTTTCTATTCTTTCTCTAGAAAACATTTCTGTATTATTGTGCGGGTCTAAGAATCTAAGCCAGTACCAACTACTTCCAGCCCATTGTGGCATAGTATTAGACTCACGTTTAAAAATTTTAGCTCTTTTATCTGTTTTATCACAAGAAAGAAATTCATTATTGTCGTCAATGTATCCATAAATATTTATAAATTCTTCAATATCGGCAAGTGGAGACTCTCCTGTGCCAGTAGGCTCATAACTTTCTACTAATGGCAATTTAACTGGAAGCTCAACATCAGAAACAAGATATGGTTTATTATAATCCGTACTACCATCTTCATTCACGGCAAACACAATAGGAAAAGGCTCTCCCCAATATCTCTGCCTAGCAAAAACCCAGTCACGAAGCTTATACTTTTTGACTACTTTGCCTTTAACTTTCTCTGTAATTTTATTTTTTGCGTCCTCTGAAGATAAGCCGTCAAACTCTTCTGAATTAATCAAAACTTCCTCAGATGAATCAGTCTTGTCGTCAGAAACATTCTGCATAACTTCTTTGATTGCTATATTGTATTTTTCTGCGAACTCCCTATCGCGCCCATCATGAGCTGGTACCGCCATAATAGCCCCAGTACCATAATCTGGCAAAACGTAGTCTGCAATATAAACTGGAACCTCTTCTTGATTAGCTGGATTAACAGCTAAAACTCCTTCTAACCTCACTCCTCTTTTTTCTTTACCTTCACTACTTCTATCTATATCTGTTTTATTTTTAGTTTCGGCAATGTATTTTAAAACTTCATCCCTATTGTCAATAATATTATTCTTGATAAGTTCTGATACTAGATTATGCTCTGGAGCAAGAACTGTATAAGTACAACCAAAAAGAGTATCAGCTCTCGTTGTAAAAATAGTAAATTTATTCTCGTATGAATTTTTTAATTCTGTTTCTATACTAGTTCCATATCCAACAAGTCCAATACTATCACGCTCCACAAAGCTAAGATCTTTCCTCTGTGATACTAACTTGAAATCTATCTCGCTACCCTCACTTCTTCCTATCCAGTTTCTTTGTAAGTCTTTAATCCAGTCTTTCCATTCTGGTAATGTGTCGAGATCATCAATTAACCTATCAGCGTATTCGGTAATCTTTAAAACCCATTGTCTAAGAGGTCTTTTTTCTACTACGCTTCCACATCTTTCACAAAGATTACCTTCCAGGTCTTCGTTAGCAAGACCCGTCTTACAAGAGGGGCACCAATTGATTGGCTCATGACTTTGATAAGCTAAACCTTTTTTGTACAATTGCTTGAATATCCACTGAGTCCACTTATAGAATTCTGGATCGGTAGTAGAGGTAACATTATCGTAATCATAAGAAAGCTTCAAATCTTTCATTTGTCTTAAGAAGTTATCAGAATTTTTCTTGGTTGAGATAGTAGGATTAACTTTATTCTTGATGGCATATTGCTCTGCTGGCAATCCAAAAGAATCGAACCCTGTAGGGTGCAACACTTCATACCCTTTCATTCTTTTGTGGCGAGCATATATATCACTAGCAGTGTAGACTTTAACATGACCCATATGCAAACCTTCTCCAGAAGGATAAGAAAACATATCTAGTACATAGTATGGCTTTTTGTAGCTCTTATTACCTTTCTGATTATTATCTTGATTCATATTTTGATTATATCAAAAAGTAAAATAAATAACAAAATCTCAACCAAAACAAAACACTCTGATCAGAGTGTTTTGTTTTGGATTCTTTAAAGAAGAAATTACCAAGCAAAGTGAGCAAAAGCTTTGTTGGCTTCGGCCATTTTGTGAGTATCTTCTCTTTTCTTAACTGCAGAACCTTCATTCTTAGCAGCCAAGATCAACTCATCACCAAGCTTTTTGATCATAGGCTCACCTTTCTTAGATCTTGCTGCTGCAATAATCCACCTATATGAAAGCTGTTGCTGACGAGATGGACGAACTTCACGAGGAACTTGATAGTTAGCTCCACCGATTCTTCTAGAACGAACTTCTACTAGAGGTGAAGTGTTCTTGATGGCCTCAGCAAATACTTCTTGCCCTTCTTGACCGGTCTTTTCTTTGATATAAACAAAAGATCCATACACTATATCACGAGCTGCATTCTTCTTACCATCCCACATAATATAGTTGATGAATTTCTCTATCTCTTTACTACCGTAACTAATGTCTTCGCGGACTATATTTCTATTTTTTAATGGTCTACGCATATTTTTATTTTATTAATTTTGAATTTAAGTTTTATATTTTAGACTTAACTATTTATTTGTATGTCTTATATATATTATTGATAATCTTTTCCCTCACTTAAAAAGGTACTTTGTTATTTTTTGGCAGCTCCAGCTTTAGGGCGTTTTGCTCCGTAAAGAGAACGGCTCTGACGACGAGCATCTACTCCAGTCGCATCGAATCTACCGCGAACGATATGATAACGAACACCGGCCAAGTCTTTTACACGTCCACCCCTTATCATAACCACAGAGTGCTCTTGCAACTTGTGTTTCTCTCCTGGAATGTAAGCTGTAACTTCTTGTCCGTTAGTCAATCTAACACGCGCTATCTTACGAAGCGCAGAGTTAGGTTTTTTAGGAGTTGTTGTTGTAACTTTGGTACATACACCACGTTTAAATGGTGAATTATAAAAGTTAGGTCGATTAAGAACTGAATTGAAACCACGACCCATAGTAATAGATCTAGATTTTCTTACAACCTTAACTCGATTCTTTTTTGTTAACTGATTAATTGTTGGCATAAATAATTTTTCTTTTGTTTTTAGTAAAGAATGTTTAGATTAATAATTGCATTCTAATTTATTTTAAAAATAAACCCTAAACGCTTGACTAAATTTAACTCAATAATTTTCAAAAGAATGTAGCAATTATAACACGATTTTAAGCTATTTTCAAGTATCAAATATCTTAAATTTTCCTTAAATATACTAGATAATATAAAAAGGTAAAATAGGATTAACATTTGACACACCATTTTCTATTGACAAAATGTTATTAAGGTGTATAATATAAAAGCCTCTAAAATAGTAGGCAAGTTTTTAAACAACAGGATAAGGAGATATCAAATGTGCTACGCAGCTGTAATGAATCAATACTATGAAGTTGAACTCCTCGGAGAACCCTTTGTTCCCCCTCCGTTGCATGAGCCACCCTTCTCCGAAGACGAGGAAAAATGGTGGCCACTAGGCCAAACTTCTCGTCGCGTTATCAAAATGGGGGATAAAACCCCCAAAGGAAACGATTTCTGAAGATTCGCCTCCACTCTAACTTTCTAGTCAGAGCTGGGGACAAACTAGACCCCCAAGCAAAAGCTTGGGGGATCATTTATTGTATAACTTTAACTTACTATTTTATTTTACCTGCCATTATAAGTTTTGCGTCTATTGTAATTGCCTTTCTCTTTAATTAATTCATAATCGATAACACGCAGATCAAGATTGGCTTCTTTAACTTTAATTCTAACTCTGTCTCCTATTTTAAATTCTTCAGAACTTCTCTCTCCAATAATTTTATTTTTATCTTCTATATAATTATAAAAATCTTCTCCCAGATCTCTCATCCTAATAAGCCCTTCGCATTTACTATGTTTCTCTTCTACATATATACCGAATCGAGCCACACCAGAGATTGTGCCATCAAATTCCTGACCTATTCTATCTCCCATATACTCTACTTGTTTGTACTTGATACTGCCTCTCTCTGCATCAGACGCTTCCTTTTCTCTATAACTAGCATGTATACACATCTTCTCTAGAGCTGGCCTCTCTTCTTCTTTTGGCATATCCTTGTCTAATATTCTCATAAGTATTCTGTGAGTCAAAACGTCTGGGTATCTTCTAATCGGAGAAGTAAAATGCGAATAATGCTCAAAAGCTAGTCCATAATGTCCAACATTATGAGTGCTGTATATCGCCTTTTGTAGTGATCTTGTTATATTGTTTTGTAGCAAATCCTTCTCAGGTCTGTCTCCCAACTTTTCTATAAGATTATTAAGATCTTGAGAAGGAATGTATCCGTCCACAAATCTAACCTTTTCACCGAGACCTTTAATGAACATATTAAGATCATGCATTTTCTCTGCGTCTGGCTTATCGTGAATACGATATATACAGAGAGGCTCTTTCATATCTGGCTGGCTAGCTGTTATAAACTCACTGACTTTTCGATTGGCTAATAGCATGAGCTCTTCTATCATCTTATGTGTGTCTCCTCTGTGTTTAATGTATACATCTATAGGATGACCATTTTCATCCAGCTTAAACTTCACTTCTTCTGTATCTAATATCAGAGCTCCCGCTGCCACTCTTCCTTGGAATAAATTTTTGGCTAATTTATTTAAGTTATTTAATTCTTTACTGTATACACCATTATTACTCATTGACTCCTGGGCGTTCTCATAAGAAAATCTTTTATTGCTGTGGATTAGGGACCTGCCATACCACTCGCTATAAATATTACCATCAATATCGACTTCAAATACAGCACTCATCACTAACCTGTCTTCTCCTTCTACCAGAGAACACAAATCATTACTCAAAACCTCTGGTAACATAGGTATAACTCTATCTACAAGATAAACACTAGTCTGCCTCTCTACAGCTTCTGAATCAAGAGGAGACTCTGGTGTTACATAATAAGATACATCCGCTATATGTACACCCACCTCAATGTGGCCATTATCTAACTCTTTGTAACTAATAGCATCGTCAAAGTCTTTGGCATCACTAGGGTCTATTGTAAAAACTAAAACATCTCTAAAATCTCTTCTTCCGGACTTGTCTTGATCTGTTATTCCTTTTTTATGTAATTCTTCTGACTGATTTTTTACAGCTTCGGTATGCTCATCAGAAAAACCTTTTTCAATAGCATAAGCTAGCATCTCTGCATCATTATGACCTGGATGTCCTAGATTCTTTACAACTCTAGCGTAAGCCGTATCTTCTTTGGTATCAGAGAACTCCACTATCTCAACAGCTACTTTGTTATTCTCTTTGGCATCCAAAGAGGCGTCTTTGTCTACAAAGATTTTAAAATAAGTCTTCTTGTCCTGTGGGTCAAAAATATAATAATCATCATTACTTAAAGAGTCCGGGTTCAGTAGAAGGTTACCGGCATGAGCTTTTTTGCTTCTAGATATAACTTGTATAATCTTACCGTAATACCCATCTTCATCTTCTCCGCTAATCTCAACTATAACCCTGTCTCCCTGAAGTGCTGTGTTAAGGTATTTGTGAATTACATGCACGCTTTCCCAAGAATCTTTCTCTCCCAAATCCGCAACCTTCACATATCCTTCTATATCTCTGCTAATAGAAACCTGCCCTTCAAATCTTTTTCCTGTTAAATCCATATTTTTATTCCAATTAAATCTATATTAAATCTTTGACAATTATAACATATAAAACAAAAAGGCTCCCGTAGGGAGCCTTTTTGTTTTACTCTTTGTTTTATATGTACTTTTATTACTTCATTCTACCCTCTACAACTGACCAGTCTATATTTTTCATAAAAGCTGTAATGTAATCAGCTTTTTTCAATTGATAGTCAGTAATAAAAGCGTGTTCCCACATATCCATAACAAGTAATATATCTGCATTAATGATATTGCCGATATTGTGCTCACCTACCCACTCATGGAAAATCTTACCAGTATCATTATCTTGTATCAAAACAACCCATCCAATACCTCTAATTGTTCCATTTCTTTTAATTGAATTCTCCCACTCTTCTATTGAGCCGTAACTGTTAGACAAGGCTTCTTTTACTTTATCTCCCATAACAGAACCTCCTTTTACAAGATTACCAAAGTATAATTCGTGTAATTTTATACCGTTAATTTCCCACCCCAATCTCCTTTTCAATTCATAGTATTCTTGTGTAGCTTTCTCTACTTTATCAAGATTCTCTATCATTTTATTAGAATTATCTACATAACCCTTATATAGAGTAAAATGATTGTTAAGCATCGTATCGGAGAAACCTTCCATACCAAGCAAATGTGAAAAATCTTTTTGTGTGTACATATTTTTATATTTTTAATTTATTATCTTTTTATATTAACTTATTTTATTATAACAATATTTGTAAAAATACAAAACTCCAAATATATTCATAATTTATAAAAATATAATTCTGTATAAATGTAAACTATTTTTAAAAATAATAAAATGCTAGAATTTACAAATGCCTAAAAAAGTAAATATCAAAAAATTTTTATCTGATATAACAGAAAATCAAATACTAGAAAGCTTATTCTCCTTGAACAAAATTACAAATACTCCAGAAGTAAACGAGAACATGGACAAAAAAGAAAGGTCAAAAATCTTGTATGAGTTCTACAAAAACCTTGACCCTGAAAACAGACTGGACATAGAAGATACTATTAACCTAATAAGCCCCCTATCCAATAAATACTCTTTTGCGATAATAAAATCTTTTATTAAATCAAATAAAATAAAAGAAACTCCTTTGATTGTGCTTAGTAAAACTTACACTGATTTGGCTATTGCTCTATATATTGAAAATTTTGAAAAAGTTGAAGAGTTAAAATCCATATCTAATTTCTATTTGAAATCAGGATACAAAAGATATGAGACTAACGATAAACCTTTCAAAGATATAATCACTAACAATGACAAGCTTTCTGAGAAATTCACAGAGCTTCTATCTGAAAATGAAAATACAACACATGTAGAGGTTTCAACTTATGAATACGATGACAAATACTTCACAACTATTAAATACGACAAAAATACCAAGGAACTTTTACTTATTTTCATTCCAAAACTAGGAGAATTATTATTAAAGGCTAGTGGTAATTTTGAAAAACTATTTTCTTATGCTGAGAATTATTTGCGTATTATGAATGGCTTTTCAATTAACCCTAAGAATTTAGATTATAACTTATCTTCTTTTTTGAATATGAAAGACAAAACTGGAGAGATAACAGAAGCTTCTATCAATTCTCCGCTTATGCCTCATAAAGATGTAAGAACTTGGCAGCTACTCAATATAACTCTTGAGCGTTCAGCTACCAAACAAAAGATTAATTTCACTTTCCCTTCTTCTAAGGAAGCAACTGGGAAAGTCCAATTAGCAGACAGTATGGAAATATTCCAATCAGAAAACATCAAATTATATGATGTCACAAAACTTAGACTCAAAGCTGATGTTAATGATAGCACAGTCAAAAAGGGGCATAGTATCTGCTCTGTAACTCTAGAGAAAAATAAATCTAATCTGAATTTATTGAAGCCAGAGCATGTAATGCTTAATCAAGTCTTGCTTGATAATAAGATTTGTTTGGGCTGGAAAGAAATACAATTCTAATCTGTTAATCTATTCTAATACCGCTTTTATTCTTCTTACCCCTTGAGATACAGCCTCTTCTTTTACTATTTTGAAAGTTCCCATATCACCAGTACGCTCTACGTGAGGACCACCACAGAATTCAATAGAAAACATTCCATCTTCTCCTCTTTTTTTACCCTTACTATTGCTACCCATGTGGTAAACAGAAACCCTGTCACCATATTTGTCATCAAAAAGTCCAACGGCTCCCCTTTCTCTAGCCTCATCACAACTCATCTCTTCTCTTATCATCGGATAATCGGCTTTGATAACTTCATTAATTATATCTTCAACTTTTTTCTTTTCTTCATCTGCCATCTTTCTGTCAAAAGCAAAATCAAAACGAATTCTCTCAGCAGTTATATTTGATCCTTTTTGTGAGACGCTCTCTCCTAGCACCATCTTCAAGGCTTGATGAAGCATGTGAGTAGCTGTATGATACTTGATCTCTTGAATCCCATCTCCTCCAAGTCCACCTTTGAATTTGCCAGCAGAGGCTGTTCTTGAAGCGTTAGCGTGGCTTTCTCTTAAATGATTAAACTCTTCCAAATCAACAAGTAAATCTTTTTCTTTGGCTAATTCTATAGTTAATTCCACTGGGAATCCAAAAGATTGCAACAGATCAAAAGCGTCTTTACCAGATATGTTTTGGTTTGGATTTTTATTATAAATCTTATCAAATTCTTTGATACCTCCTTCCAAAGTTTTTCTGAATTTACTTTCTTCTTTATTTAATTCTTCCAATATCACTTCTCCATTAACGAGTAATTCTTCATACAGATCTTTGTAATATTCTATAAAAGTTGTAGCTATGTCTGCTGTAAAATTATTATTAATATTAATATTTCTAGCATATCTAATAGCTCTACGAATAATACGTCTAACAAAATACATCTGATCTTTGTTACCAGGCAATACCCCGTCAGCAATTAAAAATGTAGCAGCCCTAACATGGTCCAAGATAACCCTATAAGCAAAAGTTGGGTTGGTTGTGTCAGTAAAAGTAACAGATACATCTGAAACATATTTTTGTCCTGATAGAATCTCTAGCTTGTTCTTGGCTTTTTCAAAAGTATCAATATTAAATACATCTGGATCATTATTTAGAGCTGCTACTATCCTTTCAAGACCACCACCAAAATCTACATTTTTTTGTTTTAATTCTTCTACACCAGCTTCCGTCTTTTTGTATTGCATGAATACATTATTGCCAAATTCTACAAATCTACCACAATCACAATTAGGGTGGCAGACGTTATCTTTGTAAACAGACTTGTCGTGTATGCTTCCGCTAGGATCAAAATCATAAAACATTTCAGTGTCAGGGCCTCCTGGCTCACCTACTGGCATATTCTTTGGGACACCACTTCTACTCCACCAATTTTTCTTGTCTGGATAAGCAAAAATCCTAACCCCTTTTTCCATACCTTCTACTTCAGGATCTAGTCCAAGCTTAGCTTCTATATTAAGACCAGTGAACTTCTCTTGCCACTTCTTAATAGAAACCTCATCTTTATCTATACCGAGTGAAGAATTACCTTTATAAACAGAAACATATACTCTATCTGGATTTAGTTTGATTTTGTTAATGATGAAATCCCACATCAAATCAATCTGCTCTTCTTTAAAATAATCTCCCAAAGACCAGTTCCCCAACATTTCAAAAAAGATAGTATGGCGATTATCCCCAACTTCTTCTATATCTTGAGAACGAAAACATTTTTGCGAATCAGCAATTCTTTTTCCAAGTGGATGAGGTTGTTCCAAAAGATAAGGTAACATTGGCTGCATTCCGCTACCAGTAAAAAGAGTGGTAGCATCATTGTCTGGTACAATTCTAGAACTAGGAATTATCACATGCCCATTTTCTTGCATATGATTCAAAAAAATCTCTCTTACTTGGTTCAGGGTGTAACTATTTGAGCTCATTCTACAATTATATCAAAAAATAAAAACAAAAAAAAGTAGGCGATCCAAAGATCACCTACACCTAAAAGTCTGCTTTTTATTACAGGAAATTCTTCCGGAGGAACTTCCAGCAAGGGTACCTTGAAAGTTCAGAGAGCAAGACAGCTCTAGCCCGTTCAGGCCCAACAGTAAATCTAACAAATTCAGGACTAGTGTTATACTTGAAATAATAAGGAGTTATCATTGTTATTTGATTATCATTTAATTTTCTAACATGCTTTTTTGCCTCTTTTCTAGTCATTCTACAATCGTGAATAACTATCTTATAAGCAGTAAAAATAAATGTCCTAATAGCCCAAAGACGGGCCAAAGATGGAGGAAGTGATGTTTGAAATGCTATATCTCTACCGTTCAACAAGTAATCAGCCATTGTTTTATGGCAAAGATATCTTATAATTTTTTCATTCCATTTTAAGGAATTAGTGAGATAGAAGTTGTTATATTCCACATCTTTTACCGCTCTATCCCTAAAAATATCATATGAAAATATTTTAACCCCTAAAGAATTTATTTCTGTATACAGAGGGTATGACAAGGTTCCGCAACAAATATGCAGAGTTGGTTTTTTTGAATTGAATATCATAACGTAACCTCATTAATCAAGTTGTAAAAAGTACTAAAAACAATATAACATGCTAACATAATATTGTCAATGTTATATATAGTTACAAAAAATGATATAATTTTTTAACTAAAATAAGTTAATATAAGCCATTGTAGCTCAGTTGGTAGAGCACATCCATGGTAAGGATGAGGTCCCCGGTTCGATCCCGGGCATTGGCTCCGATAAAGATTCCTTACAGTTCACCTTTTTTCCATTTCTCTATATTTTTGTGATGTCCAGACAATAAAACTTCAGGCACTTTATACTTTTTAATTTTTGATTTTAGGGTTTTTGATTTTCTATCTAATACAAAAGTTTTATGCTCATAAACTTCTGGTCTGCCATAGATTTTATGTGAACTAATCCTGTTTTCTTCCAGCGACTCCTCTTTACCGAGAACTCCTGGGATTTGTCGAGATACAGAATCTATGCACACAGCCGCAGCCAATTCTCCTCCTGTTAATACATAATTACCTATGCTCCATTCTTCTGCTTTTAATATATCCACAACCCTAGAATCCACTCCTTCATATCTCCCACAAATAAAAACAATATCCGTATAAGCTGAAGAAACCTTTTTAGCTTTATCATTTGTAAACTCTTGACCACCTGGAGAAAAATTAACAACTAGAACTTTTGATTTTACTTCTTTTGGCTTCTTGCCAAATCTACTTGGAGGGTTTTTAATTATGTCTTTTTGATATTTTTTTTCTTGTTTAATATTTTCTTTACTAATTCTTTTCTCTATATCTAATTTAACTTTATCCAGACATCTAATAATTGGATCCACCCACATAACCATTCCAGGTCCACCACCATAAGCCCTGCCATCAACCTTTTTATGCTTATCTGTAGAATAATCTCTAATATTATATTTATTAACACTTATTATTTTACTATCAATAGCACGTCCAATTATACTCTCACTTATATAAGAATCTAGAATATTAGGGAAAAGTGTAAGTAGATGATAGTTCATAAAATAATAACATTCAGATTCTAAATTTATAATAAAATAAACTCTATAAGCTGAACCATTCCTTGACATTGTATCATATATATTGCAAAAATAAAACTACCCCCGCAAAGATTTCGTTAGTAGTTTTATTTTTAATTTATATTGAAATTCTCTCGCTTGATCTACTCTCCTTCTCCAGACTGAGTTCCTATTGGTTCATTAATCTTAAGATTAACTCTAGCATTATTCTTCATACCAACTACCCTAAGAAGAGTGCGCAAAGCTTTGGCATTATTACCGAGCTTACCTATAACCTTTGGCATGTCTTCTTGAGCAACATCTAATGTTATAAGCACTCCCATCTCATCAACTTTTCTAGATACTACAACTTTTTCTGGTCTGTCTACTATAGCTTTTACTATGTATTCAATAAATTCTTGATCTTTATGCATATATTTCTTTTCTATTATTTCTTTACTTTATTCAGTTTTATTTACTATATTTTTATTATAATATAAAAACCGTCATTTACATGACAATAAAACGCTATTGCCTGTTGATAATTAAAATAATTTAGCTATGCTAAATTATTTTAAGGTTATTATTTTTTCTCCTCTTTTTTAACTGGAGTTTTTCTAGGTAAATTATTAATTTTCTTACCTTCTATAACGCCTTTAGAAATCAAAAGATTGTGTACAGTTGGAGAAGCTTGAGCTCCTACACCAAGCCAGTATTTAACGCGATCTGCTTTACATTCGAAAACTCCAGACTTTACAGTATAAGTACCAAGAATTTCATTGTAATTCGTTGTTTTATTTTTTAATGTATGAGGAGTCACAATTAAACGGAAATGTGGATCGTTTTTTCTTCCTATTCTTTGTAATCTAATTTTTAACATAGTTATTATTCTGTATATGAAATAGTTTTGCTATTATACCATATATTTTATATTTTTGCAAAACTATTATTTGACTTGAACCGGATACTATCAAAAATACCCTGCACTGTTAAGCGCAGGGTATTTTCTAATAATTTAATAAAAGCTTTAACTAATTAGCTTCTGTTAATAGTACATTTACCATTATAGAAATCTACTGTTGAACATTTTTCTCCATTTTTAAAGGTACATACAGAGTTTTCTACAGCATAAGTTTGTCCGCCACTCCAAGCACAGAACATCTGATCTATAGTGTCGTAACCAGTGGTTTTAACACCTCCAATAGAACAGTCCCCTCTCATCATAGCCCATTCTTCACAAGCTCTGTTATCGTCAAAATAACAAAGCCCATACTGTGATCCGTCTTCTTTGTTTTTGATAAATAAAGTTCCTCCATTATCAACGCAAAACTTACTAGCTGGATTAACTGTTCC
The DNA here is from genome assembly GCA_030916975.1 of Patescibacteria group bacterium. GTDB lineage: Bacteria > Patescibacteriota > Minisyncoccia > Phycocordibacterales > UBA5272 > JAUPVO01. Next base: position 16 of record JAUPVO010000012.1, on the reverse strand, counting down.
TACATTATTGTCCTGG
>JAUPVO010000011.1 GCA_030916975.1 Patescibacteria group bacterium | reverse complement strand
TAGACAGATTAACTATGCATGATATTATTAGAGACAGATTTAGAAAAAACATTCCACCATCTTTTATCTTTATAAGAGATATGTATGATTTTGATAGAGAGTAAAAAGATCTTTATTTAGCTTGCTTTATTTGGTTTGTATTTAAAATATGTTAATATTTAATCATGAATAAAGGATTATTTAAAATATTTGCAGTTTTATTTCTTATCTTACTAACTCAAGTTTTCTCAGAGTTTTTTCTAGTAAAGAATAATTTATACTATTTAATTCCTTGGATTGATATACCTATGCATATGCTTGGTGGATTTTTGTTTGGAGTTTTATTTATTATTTCTATTGATTATTTGGAACAAAAGTATAATAAAGTTTTTATTAAGAATAGTTATAAGAATATAATACTCTTGGTTTTAATAATTGGTGTTGTTTGGGAGGTGTATGAGTATTGCAACTATATTTTTAGAGATTTTGTCTGGGGAGGGTGGCTAGATACATTTAAAGATTTACTGGATGACCTTTTGGGAGCTGGCGCAGGGTATTTTTTAATTAAAAGAAATAAATAATATCTCATTTTTATGATATAATTTATTACAAATCTGATATGGCAAAATTAAAAATAACATTTGCAGGAGGAGCAAATACAGCAACAGGATCTAATTTTATCTTAGAGGTAGGAGATAGAAGGTTGATGATAGATTGCGGACTTTATCAGGGAGAGAAAATGGTTGATGAGATAAATAGACAAGATTTCAGTTATGATCTTAGTAAAATAGACGCCCTTTTTGTTACTCACGGACATCTTGATCACGTTGGAAGAATACCTAAGCTATATAATGACGGTTATATTGGTCCTATTTATAGCACACCACCAACCAGAGATATTGGAGAATTAATCATGATGGACTCCCTTTCCATTCTTTCTAAAGATTCAGAGAGAGAAGGAACTGAACCTATATATGAAGAGAAAGATGTTTTGGCGGCTATACATAATTGGCATACTCAAAAGTATCATGAAGTATTACCTATTAGCACCTCAGAAGGTGTATTAAAAGTTAGATTCTTAGACGCGGGACATATCATGGGTAGCTCAATGGTAGAATTTGAAATAAATGGTAAAAAGATAGTTTTTACCGGCGATCTTGGGAACACCCCGTCACCGCTACTCAAAGACACAGAAGAAATCAAAGATGTAACTTACCTGGTTATGGAAAGTGTTTATGGTGATCGTAATCATGAAGATCAGGATTTTAGAATTCAAAAATTGAAAGATATTATCAATAAAACAATTAAAAGAGGAGGAACTCTGATGATTCCAGCTTTTTCTATAGAAAGAACTCAGGAGATTTTATATTATATTAATGATTTTGTGGAGAATGGACTTATACCTAAATGTCCAATTTATTTAGACTCTCCACTTGGTATTAATGCAACAGCAGTCTACAAGAAATATCAAAGTGATTATATGAATACAGAGGTTAATAGTATCATAAAATCTGGAGACGATATTTTTAGTTTTAAAGGTTTAACTTTAACAAAGGATAAAAAGGATAGCCAGGCCATCAACGATGATCACGGAGCTAAAATAATCATCGCTGGCAGTGGTATGAGCAGTGGAGGACGTATTATACATCATGAGATGAGGTATTTGTCTGATCCAAAAGCTACTTTACTTATGGTAGGCTATCAGGCTGTAGGAACACTTGGCAGAAGATTGCAAGACGGTGATAAAACAGTAGTTGTGCATGGTCAAGAGGTTAAAGTTAAATGTGAAGTTGATATGATAGGAGGATTTTCTGCTCATAAGGATAGTGATCATTTACTTGGGTTTGTAGAAAGTAGCGCTGAGAGTATCAAAAAAGTTTTTATTGTGTTAGGTGAGCCAAAAAGTTCTATGTTTTTGGGTCAGCGTATTGTAGAGAATTACGGATTAGATATTACCTTGCCAGAGCTTGGGGAAACAGTGGAACTTGACATCTAGTTGCGTGTTATAATTAATAATAATATACAATTATTAAATAATTAAACTTATATCTATAATGAAGGACAGAATAACAATATCAATTAGTGGAGCAGCCGAGGTGGCACATTGTGGACCAAGCGTAGTACAGAAAGCTATAGAACTTGGGAGAGAGTGTGCGAGGCTGGGAGCTCAATTAGCAACCGGAGCAACTAGCGGTTTTCCAGCTTATGCAGCCAAAGGTTATAAAGAAGTATCAGGAGCACCGCTTTCTATTGGATTGTCTCCAGCCTCTACCAAAAAAGAACATCTTGAGATATATTTATTACCAATAGAGCATATGGACGTGGTGGTCTATACTGGGTTTGGTTTCCCCGGAAGAGATCTTATGCTTGTTAGATCTTCTGATGCTGTAATAATAGGTTGTGGCAGAATAGGAACAATACATGAGTTCACGGTAGCTTGGGAAAGTGAAATTCCAATAGGAATATTGCAAGGAGAGTGGCCAACTGACGAAGTTATAGAGAATATTATCAAGAATAGTAATAGAACTAACCCATTAGTTGTTTTTGATTCAGATCCAGTTAGTCTAGTGAATAAGATTTATAAAATGGTCCAAGACAGAAAGGAGAAAGTGCTTGATTACAATCCTATGCTAACTAACATAAAAGCTAAAGATTAAGTTCTTTTATAAATAGAAGAAAGCTATAACAAAAGCATTAGTTATTAGAACCGCACCGAATCCAATGGTTAGATATCTCTTAGCTCTATGACTTGCGAAGTATAAGGCGTAGACTGTTTTTAATATGTTATTGCTAGTCATGGCTTGTATAGTAGCCAGAACAATTACGGTACTAGATATTGCGTAATGACCCTGGAAAAGGTTAATCAAAAATGGATCTATACCTACAAAGCCAATAAGTGTTGACATTAAGTTGAGACCCTCTGTTCCAAATCTGGTAATAATTAAGTCAGTCAAAAAAGAAAAAGCCATATAGAGAATAGAGAATATAATCGCCATATTGAATTCTAAGGGGTTTTTATCTTTGAATATCTCATTGGAAATAGTGCCTTCACCGTTTTTTGTCATATTGTATATCCACAAAGCTGTTAGTATTGTAGTTATGGTCAAGAATAAAAAGAAAGGTAAAAATGTTATTGCGGCCTGTTTGCTAAAAATAAAGAATAATGCAAATATTCTAATATACATCATGGCAGTAGCCATTATAATTGCTCCAGAGTATTTGTTAGCATGATGAGCGTCATCTTTACTCTTTTTGGATAATATGATTGTAGTGGCTGTACTGCTGTATATACCACCAAGTATTCCGGTAATTAATAGCCCTGATTTGGGAAAGACATATTTTCTAAAAATATAACTAAAGTAAGATATGCTAGACATTGCAACCACTGCCAGCCAGATCTGATATGGTGAGATAGAGAGGAATGGAATATTGTTGCTAGGAAGTATTGGGAGAATTACTCCAGAGATAATTATAAAAAGCGCTAAAGTTGTAAATTCTTTGGATTCTATTTTGCTACTTAGTTTTTGCAGCTTATCTTTCATTCCTGTTAATATTATAACTACTACAAAAAACAATAAAGATAACCAGCGAGGGCTATTCATTATAAGGAGAGGAAATCCATAAGTTATAAGCCCCAAAATTATAGAAGTCATACCAAATCGAGCATTGAGGGTGATTTTTTCATAGTAGAATATCCCTAGCATTATACCGATAATTACAAAGCCAATCGTGTAGAGTATTAAATGTTTTACATCTGCTACCAACATCAAAAATCCAAAGATACCAATCAGTGTAAAAGTTCTGTCTGTCCCAAAAGTTTGCAATTCTTTTTTGTTTGCAAATCTCTGATGTTCTTGCAGTCCTAGGCTGAAAGAGAAGAGGATTACTAGGACGAAATCTATCAAAAGTGGAGATAGTGTGACTATGTATTCCATAATATTATTTTTCTCTAATAATTATATCATCAAAAAATAATATCAAAATATAAATCTCCCCAAGTTTGGGGAGATTTATATTTTGATATTTAGTAAGAATTAATTTAATTTTAATTCTTTTGTGATAGCAATAACAGCTGACGGATCTTTTTCTGCTAGAGTAGCTAGAATCTTACGGTCAATCATCATATTAGCTTTAGCGGCAGCATCAATGAATTTAGAGTATGTTGTACCATTTTCTCGCAAAAAGGCATTCAGACGCACTGTCCAAAGTCTTCTCATGTCAGTCTTTTTATCTTTTCTGTGAGCAAATGCATAAGCACCAGCTTTTCTGATAGCAACTTTAGCAGCCATTTCTGTTTTAGATCTTTGGAATCTATAACCTTTTGCAGCTTTCAGTACGTTGCGACGTCTCTTCATTGCTATGCTATTCTTTTTAACTCTTGCCATATTTTTATTATTAAAATTATTTGTTAATATTCAGGATAAATTTTATTCCGATAGATACTTTTTAATTATAAAGCTCTAGGAAGGAATCTAGCTTTTTCTTTACCTGTCATCGCAAATTCGCTCATTTTTCTTCCTTGCATAGTTCTGTTACCAGTCGCTCTTGCATTGAAGTGATTCTGTCCAGGTTTTCTCGCTAAAATTTTACCATTTTTTGTTATTTTTAATCTTTTTGTCAGCGATTTGTTTGTTTTCATGACAAAGGATATATTAACATGTTTTTTACTTTTTTTCAAGAGGTTTACTTTTCGTACTTATATGGTTTCTTTGCTAGTATTACAGTATTACTCATGCCACTATTAGTGCTTCTTTTGAGATCATATATGTCCAAGATTTTGAACCCGACACTTTCAAAAGCCTCAGTTATCTCACTATAAGTATAATTATGCACATATCTTACGTTTTTATAATTCATGAAGCCTATCACAGCGTCGCCGTCCTCATCTAGTTCGTAATAGGTTTGATCCATATTCCAAGTTGTGAATAATAGATGAGCATCATCTTCAGCCGCATTCCATATATTTTGAAGCCAGCCTTTGACCTCTTCTTTTGGTATGTGATGTAAGACGGCAATCGATACTATTCTATCGAATTTAGCGTCAGCATTGCTGTTATATATGTCATCAATCCTATTAAGTCCTTCCAGCATTGGGTCTATGAGAGCAAACTGTTTATCTTTGTAGGTTGATTTGGCTATGGCCAGTAGATTAATTGAAACATCTACTCCTAGATATGATACATTCTCTTTGTCAGCTACTGACAGAAGTCTTCCATTGCCGCAGCCAATATCAAGTAGCATTATTCTATTATTATAATTATTAGACAGGATAAAATCATTAATTTTACCGGTTAGTTCAGGCCAAAATGATTGCCTGGTCGAGGACCAGTCTTTGGCAATTAAATCATAGCCTTCTTTGGTTAAGTTCATCAGGTCTACCGAGTTTATATCTGAGTCATCCATGGCTAAATAATATCATAAACCTAAAAGTAAATAAATAGAAATAAAACCAGTTTTTGGTTTGGAATATTTACAAAAGTCTTTATTTCTATTATAATGTGCCAAGAATATTTCTTTTTGATATAAGCTTTAAGATGTATTTTTTATTAAATTTAATTAGGAAATAATTTTATTTATGATAGAAAATATTTTTGTTAATATCAGAACGGAGACCGACGTATCCAAACTAAAAAGGAAAATCATGCGCGAAGATTATTGGCGTAATAGGATTTTGTCTGTGAGGGAAAAAATTAATAATAAAGTCGACAAGGCAACTACTATGCCCAATAATCCAGAGCTTTTGGAACTTTACCATGAACTTGTTAATGAGAAAGTCGCTGATAAAGATATAGACACAGAGAATATTTTAAAGAGGTTGAAAGTTAGGAGCAATAGCGGAGTGGCAGTTGTGTCTCTATTGACCAAGCCTTACTCCTGCCCTGGAAAATGTATTTATTGTCCAACTGAGAAAAATATGCCAAAATCATATCTTTCTCGTGAACCAGCAGCAGCCAGAGCATTGCTTAATAGATTTGATCCTTACAAGCAGATCGCTATGCGACTAAAGGCTCTAACTATGAATGGTCACCCAGTGGATAAGATAGAAATGATATTGATAGGGGGAACTTTTAACTTTTATAAAAAGGATTATCAAGAGTATTTTGTCAAAGAGTCTTTTAGAGCTTGTAATAATTGGAAAGCAAAAGAAGAGGGAAGAGAATTTATTGAAGAGAATCATAATTATAGTTTAGAGGATTTGCAACGTATTAATGAATCTGCTCACGCCCGTATTATTGGATTATCCATTGAAACTAGACCAGACTATATAACTCCATCAGAACTTAAATGGCTTAGATATCTTGGTGTGACTAAAGTTGAGATAGGCGTTCAGCATCTTGATGATGAGGTTTTGAAGTTCAACAAAAGAGAAATGACAGCCAGAGACGCAGCGGTTGGAGCAGAACTATTGCGAGACTATGGATTTAAGATTGTTTATCATATGATGCCGAATCTACCAACTAGCAACCCAGTCAAAGACGTCAAAATGTTCAAGAATCTTTACGATGACAAATACCATCATCCCGACATGATGAAAATATATCCCAATATGGTGTTGCGTGGATCTTTATTGTATAAGCTAGTAACTCAAAAGAAAATAGACTATGAAGCTTATGATGATCAGACATTAATAGAGGTTTTGGCTCAATGTGAATCCTATGTTCCTAATTACACTAGATTGATAAGAATGATACGCGACATTCCGGCCGATTATATTATTATCGGTAGCAAGAAAAGTAATCTGCGAGAAGAAGTGGATAAATACCAAAAACAAAAAGGATTCAAACAAGTAGATATACGTGCTAGAGAAATTAGAGATACAAGTATAGATCCTGAGGATTTTGAATTAACTGAAACTTGGTATGAGACGGAGAATGGATATGAATGTTTCTTACAATTCGAAAATAAAGAGCAAAATAAAATAGCGGGATTCTTAAGATTAAGGTTGCCCAAAAAAGATGAGATGAAATCTCATCTCAATGAAAGTTTTGCCAACATTAATTCTGATATTAATACTGAGGCATTAAAGAATTGGGGTATAGATAAATGGAAAAAAGAAAGCGAAAAGTATTACGAGGATGTGGTGTCTAAAGGTTTCGCTGGGGACATAGACAAGATCATGGATAATAGTGCGCTTGTACGCGAGCTTCATGTTTATGGAACAATGAAAAGAGTGGGGGAGATGGGAAGTCAGTCTCAGCATACTGGGATGGGTAAGAGATTACTTATAAGAGCTGAAGAGATAGCTAGAGGTGACAATATGTATAATTTGAGATACAACAAAATCTCCATTATCTCTGGAGTTGGAGTCAGAGATTATTATCGTAAACGTGGCTATACATTGGAAGCAACTTATATGGTCAAGAATATAAAATAGTTATTAATATTTAACATTTTTGAATAAAATACAAAATCACATACTTATAAGTATGTGATTTTGTATTTTAAATTAATTAAAATTAATTCAGATTAGGATTATGGTCTAAATACAAGAGTCATTTTTTGTTCTGTAGGTTCAAAAAGTGATATTTCGAATTTGTACATTTTCCCAAGAGATATTTTTTCTTTCATTTTTACTTCATCTCCAAAATCTGACATATGAACAAGTCCGGCAACTCCTTCTTCTATAGATACAAGAGCTCCGTGTTTGTTGAACTTGATTACAAGACCAGACACAACATCTCCTTTATTGTATTTGTTAGTTGCTTCTAACCAAGGATTTTCTTTGGTAGCTTTGATTGAAAGAGAGATTTTGTCATCTTTGATCTCAATAATTTTGGCACGAACTTTATCTCCAACTTTAGCATGATTCTTAGTGTCTTCTACTAGCCCCCAATCAATTTCTGATTTGTGGACTAAAGCTTCTACCCCGTCTTCTAGCTTGATAAATATACCAAAATCAACAACGCCAGTTACAGTACCATCAACCTCTTCTCCTACGAAGTGATTAACTACTGCTTCTGAAGTTTTGTTGCTGGATTTGTTATCTTTTTTGTCAGAGCTTTTACCATTTTCTTCTGATACAGATTTTTGAGTAAATATTAATTTACCTTCTTTTGGTATAGCTGTTAAGATATTAACAGGTAATCTAGTACCAATGAACTTCTTAAGCTCGCTGGTGATTTTGTCTTTATCGCCGTCTTCTACTTTTGGATAATTATCTTCTGACAATTGAGAAGCTGGTAAGAATCCAGTGATGCCTTGCCATTCTATAAGAAGACCACCTTTGTTAGCTTCTTTTACAACAAGCTCAAGAGTTCTCTTCTCACGTATTGCGTCCTCAGCCTCACCCCAGATAAGAGCGGTGCGAGCCTCGTGTAGTGACAACTCAACATAACCGTCAGCATTTTCAGTTAAGATAACTTTGGCTGAGATAGTGTCTCCGATGTTAATTTTTTTGATAATCTCGCGAGCGTTGATGTATTCTATACCATAAATAAATCCTGTACCATAGATACCAAGATCAACATATACAGCTGATCTTTCTATAGCTATAACTACACCTTCTACCACGTCTCCGAATTTTATAGTTTTTGTTTCAGTCATTTTATATTTTGCACTTGTTAATTTTGAAAAATAAAAATCCCACAAGGGAGTGAGAGTATTTGACAGAATTCCTTGTGCTTCTTTTATATTTCTATTCTGTTCTACGGATAGTAATCCACAAGATTTGAAAATAGGGTTATATATAAAAGTTAATTATTAACGTAAGATTGTACAATCCAAATTCTTTTAAAGTATTTGAATACTATTATAATAACACATTCTTATGCTTTTACAAAATTTTACCCCAACCATTTTGGTTGGGGTTGGTAAAAGTTTTTACCACATTCTTGCTTTTACATCTTTCCGTACAAGAATGCTTCAGAAGGTCTTTGGAAGCGGCCTGGGTCTCGACCCTTATCTTGTTTCCCTTTTTTGTTTGAGAAGCCCCTCCCTTTTTTTATCGCGGCATGTGGATTATTTGAATCATGTTTCTCCGCATGAACATGTTTATCGTACGCAACTTTGATTGCCATTATTCTATTTTCTTTTAGGTTAGACTACCCTACGAATAGAGGTGTGGGGTACCGGCGATATTTTACTTTGCTGATACTTTTACCGATCCGCCGCATTTCTTCGTTTCTGTTTTTATAATAATTTGTTAATTTTCGAAGAGTAGAAGACAAGTGATTACTTTTTATAAAAAAATTAATACCTTTTATTTTTATTAGAACAAATCCTCTTTTGGCTTTTTTGGCCAGACTGTATAATGTTTGCAGTTTTATTTTTCTCAGGAAGCTATTATTTATCTTCACAAGAATACCTCGTTCATCAGTCCTCTCTGGCTGGAGAGAAAGAATTATCTCCTGTCCAAAGTTAGACCACGCAATAACTGTTAATGTAGGACTTTCCAAAGTCCCGGCATCATTCCTACTTACTTGTTTTGAGTTTTTGGCCACGACTCTTCTCCATTTAAGTAAAGGGAAGTATATTATATAATTTTTAAAATATTTGTCAAAACCTAAAGAACGGGAGGATACAGTGAGACAAGGATTCGCAGACAAAACAGGGTTGTGGGTAGAAGAAGTATTCTCATTGACAGAAATGTATGCATGTGATATTATAACGCAGTTGATTAATTGACTCACTTTCTTTACAATTTATTTCTGTTCACTTCATAGGAGTTAATGATGAGCAGCTCTTTTTTTGGAATACCTACGTTCAATTTCACGCATGCAATCCTCCTTTTTGCTGCCCTATCCTTTTTTTTCCTTGCAAGAGATCAGAGGGTAAAATTAATAAAAGAACTGGAAAAGCCTGAGCTGGTTTTTTGTCGGCTTATAGGTTTAAATTTTTGTGGTGATGATAAAGTGTACTATATCGAAGTTGAGATAAAGATCGGTGATGGAGGACGAAATCTTATCTTTCCAACGAAGAATCTTAATATCTATTCGGAGGGACGTTTCTTTTCCGGTAACTATTTGGGAACCGCAGAATGGTATGAGATACCAGGCGCTGTGCTTGTATTTGATCAAGTTTACAGACTTCATGTACTTGACTGTGAGTAATGAACTCCAACTCACAATCAAGCCCTTTGTCAATTTGGCAAAGGGCTTTTTTTGTTAAAACCATAAAGAATGGGGAGAGGGAGCGAGTAGGCAAAAACTATTATTGCTATATTTATTATAATATATTATTATAATTAGGGGCGTATAACAATAACCAACCAGCAACCTCAAAAACTGAACAAGAGACTTTTCGCCAGCCCCAGTCTCCTCTGTTTTTCAGTTGCGAGAAAGCTTAAAAGGTGTAACTTGAACACACTCGCGTACCGGGATTATAATCTGTCAGGACGCAAAAACATTTTATATCTTAAAATTACAACATTATTTTTTTGTTGTAATTTTTTTAATTACAATATATAATTATTTTAAGATTCTTTTTATTTTATTTTGAATTATTAATTAATATTTTATGCTTTACTCACAATTATTTTCTAGAACTTCCAAAGACATACCGTCTGACGAGACCAGTAAGAATGCTCAGCTTCTAATTAGGGCTGGATATATACACAAGGAAATGGCGGGCGTCTATAGTTTCTTACCTCTGGGTTACAAAGTCCTCCAGAATATTATTCATATAATTAGAGAAGAGATGGATAAGATAGGGGGTAATGAGATGTTAATGTCATCACTTCAAGATCCTAGCATCTGGAAAAAGTCTAATCGCTGGACAGATAACAAAGATGTAGACGCTTGGTTTACAACCAAGCTCAAGAACGATACGGAGCTCGGTCTTGGTTTTACTCACGAAGAAGACATAACCAATATAGCCAGCAAATTCGTGAAGAGTTATAAAAACCTCCCGCTACTTGCTTATCAATTCCAAAATAAATTTAGAAATGAAACCAGGGCTAAAAGCGGGATTATGCGCACAAGAGAATTTATAATGAAAGATTTGTATAGTTTTGCTAGAGATGAAGAGGAACATGAAATCCTTTATAACAGAGTTGCTGATGCTTATAAAATTATTTTTAAAAGACTTGGTATAGGAGATAAAACATATAAAACTTTTGCTAGCGGAGGAGTATTTTCTAAGTATTCACATGAATATCAGACTTTGTGTGAAGCTGGTGAAGATGAGATTTATGTTTGTGACCGATTAGGAATGGCTATTAACAAAGAGGTCTACAATGATGAAGTTTTGGCGGATCTGGGAGTTGGTAAGGACGAGCTACGAGTTGCACCAGCTAGTGAGGTTGGTAATATATTTTCACTTGGTACTAGATTTTCTTCTGCTTTAGATCTCAAATACAAAAATGAAAAAGGAGAAGAAAAGGAAGTTGTTATGGGTTCATACGGTATTGGTCCAGCCAGGGTTATGGGAATAATAGCAGAACTTATCTCTGATGATAGGGGGCTAATCTGGCCAACTGAAATAGCTCCGTATGCTTTGTATTTGGTTTCACTTCATAAAGAAAAAGGAGACGAGGTATATAACTATTCAGAAGAGATTTATAACGTTTTGAGAGGTTCTGGAGTTGATGTGATGTGGGACGATAGAGAGAGCGCTGCTGGTGAGAAGCTCGCAGATGCAGACCTTATCGGGATACCAGTAAGAGTGCTAGTATCAACCAAAACAATAGAACAAGGAGGTGTAGAGATCAAAGAGAGAGTTGCAAGTCAAACAGAAATAGTAACAAAAGAGCAGTTTCTCAAAAGCTGGACTGAAGCTTGCAATTAATCTTAATGAATAACATACAAAAATCTACTCAAAATATTCCACATCAAAATCTTATACTTGGCATAGATCCTGGATATGATAGAGTTGGAGTGTCTATAATTGCTTTTACAGAAGGGAGAGATGAATTGGTTTTTTCTACTTGTATTGAAACTGACAAAAAGACTGACAATAATAAACGTATAGCTAATATAGCTTTTGAGATTGATAGTATTATAAAAAAGTATAATCCTATTTGTATGGGCATAGAATCACTTTTCCTTTTTAAAAATCACAAAACAGTAATACAAGTATCAGAAGCTAGAGGAGTTATTAAGTATATAGCAGAACAGAATAATATTAAGATAATTGAACTTACTCCAATGCAAGTTAAAAGCTCTGTAGCGGGGGACGGTCATGCAAGTAAAACCCAAGTCGAGTATATGGTTAGAAATATTTTAAGGTTAGGTTATGAAGGCAAAATAATAGATGATGAGGTAGATGCTATGGCGATAGCTCTTACAACTAGACTACATAATAAAGCCCAGAATCTATAGAACTTTTATCAAAAAAGTCAAACTTTTTGCTAGGGGTAAAAAATGTTATAATTGATATTAATTATAAATTATATAGATGTTAGAAAAACTTAAAAATAAATTATCCAACGACATTGGTATTGATCTTGGAACTGCTAATACATTGGTCTATGTAAGAGGGCTCGGTATTGTGATAGATGAACCTTCTGTTGTGGCTATTAATGTCAAAACAGATAGAATGGTAGCAGTAGGGTCTGAAGCTAAACAGATGATGGGCAGAACCCCTACTCATATAAAATGTGTAAAGCCAATAGTAGACGGTGTTATTAGTGATTATGAAATAACAGAAGAGATGCTCGGCTACTTAATAAAAAAAGCTAATAATATTAACAAAAAGTTTTTGGCACCCCGGGTTGTAGTTGGTGTTCCAGTGGGCATTACTAATGTTGAGACGAGAGCCGTATATGACGCTGCTATAGCCGCTGGAGCTAGAGAGGTTTATATAGTGGAAGAGCCTATGGCTGCAGCAATAGGAGTGCAGATGCCGGTTCATGATGCAGAAGGGTCCATGATTGTTGATCTTGGAGGAGGAACAACTGATATTGCTGTTATATCTCTGTCAGGCATTGTAAAAGCAAAATCAATTAAAGTTGCTGGAGATAAATTAATACAAGATATAGTTAACTTTGTAAAAGACGAATACAAAATCGAGATCGGAAGAGCACAC
>JAUPVO010000010.1 GCA_030916975.1 Patescibacteria group bacterium | reverse complement strand
CCAAGCTTTTGCACCATATCTTCACTTGAATTATATTTTAAGTCTTTAGCTCTATTAGTAGATGCCATGTCCGAGATAGTTTGCAAAAAACTACCTAGTTCTTTTTCACTTTTAGTTTTAGCTATTTTATGACCACCAACACTACTCCATCTTCCTGAGCCATCTCTGGGTTGTTTAGGAGAGTAATTATCTATTTTGTTATTTGCTATCTCACCAGTTTTATTAGTACTTTCCATTAATATATTAACACCGTATGATGTCATTTTAACGTCTTTGATTTCAAAACTTGTATTTGGTGCGTATAACAATTCTGACTCTGGCAGTGCTGTTCCCATAAATGCAGGCACTTCTGATGCTCCACCAAACTTTGATAGAGCAGATATATTTAATGCTTTATCAGATTTTTTAGTTTTTATGGTAATTTTAACGTCTCTATTAGATAAGAAAGGTCCACCATATAAACTTGTAGATAGTGGTGCTTTATCTTTTATAATTTTGCCCTTTAATGAATTGAGTATCTCTATCTTTTCAAGCTTCTGAGTTTTCTTTAACCCTTTGTCTTTTATTCTATTTGCAAATACTATAGCCTTTTGTATTTTCTCATCTTTGAACATGTTTGCTTCTGCACCTCTAAACACATATGTATCAGTTCCTAATGTAGATTTGTTTAATGCACTTGTAATATTTTTTGCAGACTCTATAGTTTCTTTTGATACTTGTTTTGCATTATCGCCATTTCTCAAATAGTCATTAACATTACTATAGCTTCCATAACCGTATTCAGATGTGTAATCAGTTATGGCTTTCTTTTCATTATCAGTAAATGATTTTATAACATTCTCAGTGTTTTTGTCAGATAGCCGTGGTGTGTCCTCTGGTGCATAAACTCTGGTTGGCTCAGTCTTGTTAAACAAAACATAAGACCATCTGTTTTCATCAAGCACATTAGTTTTATCATTTAATATATATGGGTTTCCGCTGACTTCCATTACTTCTATACCAAGACTTTTAATATCTATTAAACCATCATATGGATTGTATGTGCTACTGCCACCCTTGGTCCACCTACCACTATCATCACGAGCTTGTTTAGGGCTATAATTTATGTCTGGACTATCTTTTTTTGGTACCCATACTGTTATATCATTTGGCAGCCATACAAATCTTTCAGCTTCAGACATTGAATCTATAGCATTTTTATCTATACTTATTTTATTTAGCTGCATTTCTGTTTGTACATATCCCTTGGGCAGCCCTCCTTGATATACATCTATATCTATAAGTGCTCCAACATATTTATCATTTTTGCTGTCAGATAGAATCGTATTACTTTTTACTTGATAAACAGAACCGTGCTGTGGTATCCATTCATGTTCTATCCCACCGCCTTTTCTATAAGGGTCACTCCAGACGCCTTTTTGTCCTTCTTTAAAATTAAATCTAAATATTGCATTTCCATAAGGATTTGCATCTTCATCTAAGAGATTACTATTGTCTTTCCTTGCTCGCCTTGCGCCAAAATCTGAAGCATAAACAGCGTCCATAGATGTAGACACAATGCCTTTATCATCTAAAAATGAACCAGGTTTAATATTGCTGATATAATCTTCTTGAAAAGATGCAGCTCTATAGCTTGAAAAATCTTTTGCTACAGTGTCGGCCCGTGTACTATTTTTAACGCGGCTTAATAAACTCTTTAAAAATGGCTTATCTCGCTCAGTTAAAACTTTTGATTTTGCCATAGCTTCTGGGTCACGTAAATAATGGTTTATTGCTGAATATTTTTTGTTTCCGGCATACTCTCCAATATCCTTAGCCATATCAACATCTGAAGTGCGTTGTATATGTTCATTAACCCATTGCTTTTGTTCTTTTCTGTCGGCTTCAGAATAATCAAAACGTGCATATGAGTCGCCATCAGGAGCAATATATTGCATTCTTTTATTGTAATCAAATGCAGAAGACTTCCATTCTAAAATTTTTTCAGGAGTTAGCCCGGCTTCGCTTTCATACTCAACTTCACCAATTTTTTTTTGATTTGGATAATCTGTACTAAGCCCGCTGCCTTTGGTCCATTTACCA
The DNA here is from genome assembly GCA_030916975.1 of Patescibacteria group bacterium. Taxonomy (GTDB): domain Bacteria; phylum Patescibacteriota; class Minisyncoccia; order Phycocordibacterales; family UBA5272; genus JAUPVO01. The sequence goes on along the minus strand of JAUPVO010000010.1, from coordinate 1,797 downwards.
TCACTGTCACGTGGTTGTTTAGGAGAATAGTTTTTAGCATTCTTATCAAGAATAACAATGTCTTCTTCTTGCTTTGTATTAACTACTCTTTCTACATCAATATCATTATTCGTATCATTAATAAATACAAAATCACTTGTATCGGCATCAGCTACAAATCTATCATAGTTGTTCATATGTAACCTCCAATGTTGTGTATTCAAAATCCGGTTCATATATTGAACCTGATGGAGTTGAATCTTGCTTTATATCAACAACTGTCATTTTACTATTCCTTGGCAATAAAAACTCTTGCTCTTTTGGTCTGCTGCCCGTGACTTTGTATGGCACTAATCCTTTTGTACCTTTGGGTGCTCTAATTTTTAATACTATCTCTTTTGATGTATCATCTCTGTATTTCATAGCATTACTAGTGTGCTTTGCTGCTAGCTCTTTGTCAAAAGATGTTGACGAATACCCATATGTATTTATTTCTGAACCTACTTTCCAATCATCATTAACATGAGATAAACCTCTATAAAGATATGTATCTTTTTCTAATTTATGTTGCATTGAATTATCAAGAACCTCTTTTGTTTTGTTTAATTTGCCACCAATGCGTTCTACATAAGTATCGTCTATACCTTTTGGTAATTCACCATTACCGTCTTTAGCAAAATCTAATGAAGTTGATGCTTTACCTTTGGTTTCTTTTAATATTCTATTAATTAGATATGCATCTATATTTTGATAATCTTCTACTCTATATTTAACTTTATCATCACCAGTTATCTCTTTTTGACTGTCTGCAAAATCTATAAATTGTTCTGTGTTCATTTTATTATCTGAATAAGAACCTTTACCGCTACTCCATTTGCCTGAGCCATCTCGTGGTTGTTTAGGAGAATAATTGACTTGCTTAATATCTTTTTGTTCTATGCCGAGCAGTTCTAACAACTCTTCTTTAGTTAAGTAAGCATCTATATCATTTAATGCCCTGTCAATTTGGTCTGTTTTAACAAGATATTCAATTACCGCAATATCATTTGCTAATATGCCCTTGCCTAATTCATTCATCTTAATACCCGTGCCTTTCGTATGCAACATCTGAGGTCTTAACTAATTCAAAATTACTTGTGTCTGCTTTAGGTGGTACATCTATAATTAATTCTGACTGGTCGTGTAACCAACTGCCTGGCGAACTGATTTTGGATTCAGAATCTCTAGGTATAAGTTCTCTGGTTGATGCAACGGTTTCTTTACTAATTACTATGCGCTCAATTGGTACTTTTGCCTTAACTATTACACCATTAGGAGGTAAATCTTCTTTTTTGTTCCATAATCTTTTTGTGCCTGATGTTACTCTAGCCATTTCTGCATATGATTTAGCAATTTCTTTGGAACTTGTGACAGATGTTAAATCTTTTTTAATAACATTTTTACCGTCAATTACGCTCTGAGCCGTTTTGCCATAAATACCCCAGTATATATCAACTTCTTTAACACCATTTTTAGTATAGTATGCTTGAGTTAGTGCATGTTCCAATTCTAATGAGCCATAATTTTCATCTTTCATTCCTGCTTTTGCTTTGTTGTATCTGTTTTCTCCCCAAAATCTTAATGTACTATTTGCTGCATTATATTTTTCTAACCATTTATCACCATATGTATCTTTGTATAATTTTTCTTTAGCTTGGTATTGCTTAAATGATTTTTGCAGTCTATAATTTTGCTCTTCACCAGAGGCTTTAGCGCTAATTTCCCTTTTGCTTAAAAAATCATTGAGTAACGCTTTGTTTTTCGTATCTTTTTCTATTG
>JAUPVO010000009.1 GCA_030916975.1 Patescibacteria group bacterium | reverse complement strand
CCATTATCTCTTCTTCTTTTCCTCCAATCTCTTTTAGAATAATCTTGATAATACTGTTATTCTCTTTATCTATAGTCAGAGACTCATTTTCACCTATATTATAACAATCAATTTCTTTGCCTTCATTACCCAATATAAAGCTTTTAATATACATTTTGTTGTTTGCGGTTATGTATTTTAAAGTTATATTATGTTTTAAAAAAAGCGTATTAACGTCAATATCTTTTAGAATTAGTCTAATATAGCCACTCGGTAAAGCATTTGAGTCTGTAGATACCTCTACTCTCAACTCTTTTTCTTGTACTCCTCCCGTATAATTTTCTTCTTCCGCAATAATAATTTTGTTTTTGTTGATCTGTTGTATTGTTCTTAATTCTTTACCGTCTCTAATTATTTTTTTATTAGCTTTATTAAAATTCTCATCCTCAAACCAAAAATCTCCAGCCACAATAGAGCTTAACAATTCTTTAAAAGATTTTCTTTTTCTTATATTATTCATATATTTTATCTATGCATATAGATGCACCAAACTTTTAATCTCTTCTTTGATAGATTCTTTATCTAGACCGTACTCTTTATATAATTGCTCTACTGTTCCCGATTGTCCATATCTGTCTTTTACTCCAACTTTCCTAACAAGACTTGGATACTCTTCACTAAGTATCTCTGAGATTGTTGATCCTAGCCCTCCACTTGTCTGATGCTCTTCTACTGTTAATATCTTTTTGTTATTATTCTTGGCAAATTCTACTATTTTATTTTTATCTATTGGTTTGATAGTGTGTATATTCATAATTTGAACAGAAAATCCTTCGACCTCTAGCTCTTTGGCGGCCAATAAGACTTGATAAAGGATTGGTCCTGTAGATATTATGCCCACTCTTTTGTTTCTATTTTCTATGTTAGCTGTAGTGTATATTATATCCACACTACCCACTTCTGGTCTATAGCCCTGATCATGAATAACAAAACTTTTCTCCCTAGCCAAACGCAAATAGACTGGTCCTTTTATCTTTGGTATAAGCTTAACCAGCTCTCTTGCTTCTATACTATCACTTGGTGAGAGAACTGTAATATTTGGCAGCATTCTCATGAGTCCTATATCTTCAAGAGCTTGATGAGTTCCACCATCAGGACCTACAGAGAGCCCAGCATGAGCCCCAACTATCACAACTTTTCTATCATTATAGCAGATGGTCGTTCTAATTTGTTCCCAGTTTCTACCTGGTGAAAAAGCAGCGTAACTTGCTGCAAAAGGTAATTTACCGATAGCCGCCATACCACTAGCCACACTGACAAGGTTCTGTTCTGCTACTCCAATTTCGAAGAATCTGTTAGGGAAAGTTTCTTTGAACTTTTCCATCTGAACACTTTCAGTTAGATCCGCTGCCAAAGCTACTACCTCTTGATTATTCTCCCCCAGAAACAACAACCCTTCACCAAATCCTTCTCTGGTTGCCATTTTTAAAAGAGAAGAAGTGTCGAGTGAGCTTTCTTTAAAATTATTCTGAGAGAGTATTGAATTATAAATATTTTTATCTATCATGATTTTGTAATATTAAATTAATTATTGCTTAACCTACCATACATTGTCCTCATATTATCAAAGGCTTCATCTGCATCTTTCTGGGTTGGTGGTTTGCCATGCCACCTATAATCATTTTCAGCTCGAACGAAACCTTTACCAGGAATTGTGTTAGCAATAATAACTGTGGGTTTAATATTTTTCTTGGCTATCAAAAAGGCTTGAACTATTTGCCGTATATCATGACCATCTATCTCCACAACACTTAGGTTGAACTTATCTAACTTGTGACTAAGTGGATCGAGTGGCATAACATCTTCAGTATCACCATCGATCTGAATTCTATTTCTATCAATTATACATATCACATTATGAAGCTTCTGCTTGGCCAGCAGCATAAAAGCTTCCCAGTTCTGTCCTTCGTCCAATTCTCCATCACCCATAAAACAATAAAAATACTTATGCTGATGGGCTCCGATACCTTGTGAGCCAGCCTTTGTTTTTCTATCTAGTCTATCAGCAAGTGCCATTCCCACAGCCTGAGAAAGCCCTGATCCAAGCGGCCCGCTACTCGTCTCAAGCATAGAAAGAAACTCTCTATGTGGATGCCCCTGCAATCTAGACCCAAACTTTCTAAGAGTTAAAAGCTCGGCTATATTGAAGTATCCCGCATGAGCCATGGTTGCGTACAAAACAGGACATATGTGACCATTGGAAAGTATTACCCTATCTCTATTCTTCCAGAAAGGATTAGTTGGGTTATGGTTCAAAATCTTGAAGTATAGAGTTGCGAAGACGTCTGCCATTCCAAGAGGTCCAGCTGTATGCCCTGATCCAGCTTCAAGCAACATGGTTATTATGCTTTCGCGTATCTCGATTGCATGCATCTCTATTTCTCTTACTTCAACGTCAGTTATATTCATAAAATACTTTTATCTCCTCTAATTATACAACATAATGTTTCTTAAAAAGAAAATTGCAAATAAATTATGTGGATTAGTTCTGAATCTACAAACTTTTTAATTCCAAAAAAGTCTCTTTGAGATTTTTATCTTTGATAGAATTCTTGAGATAAGAACCAACAACAAAACAATTAGCTCCAGCCTCTTTAGCTAGCTTGATAGTCTCTTTTGTCATGGCTCCGTCTATTTGTATCAGCGCATCAGCTCCAACAAATTCCCGCAACTCTTTGATAGAATTAAGAACCTCATCATCAAAACTCTGACCCTGCTGCCCGACATTCTTAATCCCCATCAACTGCACATAATCATAAAAACCTTTTAAGCTTTTGATCTTGTTAATATCATTATCGCAGATGCCAATCTCAAATAGAGAATTTTTGTCTTTGATTTTCTGATAGATTAATTTAAAATCTTCTACTTCTATATTGTTGGTATGCACAACTATTTTCTTAGCGTCATACATAGAAAGAAAATCCAAATACTTTAATACATCTTCTACCATCATATCAAATTCCAAATCAAGTAAATACCCATTAATGTCTTCAAACGGATTCGGTTTCCAAGTTTTATTCTCTACAAAAATACCATCACATACATCAATCTGTATAGAAACTGATATTTTAGAATATGTATCTATCAGACTCTTAACACTGTCAAAATCTTTTTCAAGTATGGCTGGTATTATTTTCATATAGACAAATTATATCATGCCATGCTATTATTCTTAATAGAAAATGGTGAATTAGCTGTTAAATAAAAACAATGTATTATTTCGATAAATTCATTAAAAGTGTGACAGACTCTCTATTCCCCGTTAGATGTGCTATGTGTAAGAGAGATGAGTTTTTACTTTGCCCAAATTGCGAAAAATTATTAAAAACAAACTCCAACACTTTGCCAGATAAAACTTATGCCAAGTATAGCTATAAAGATTTAACTACCAAGAATATTTTATTCAAATTAAAATACAAACATCATAAAAACCTCTCAGAGGTAATGGGTAAATACTCTTCAGATTTTGTAAAAGAAAATATCATAAACAAATACAATTTACAGAACAAGAACTATATCTTGGTTCCAATCCCTCTATCTTCTCGCAGATTAAAAGAAAGGGGTTACAATCAAGCAGAACTTATATCTTGTGGCATAGATAGGGAAAGAACTCTCAATATATTAACAAGATATAAAGACACTCACAGGCTCAAAGATGCGAAGAATATAGACGAGAGGCACCTAGAATTGGCTAATAGCTTTGATATTAACAAAGAAGAGCTGTATGAATACTTGAATAAGAATAACACTGATCTGAATAACCTCTATGTAATACTGATAGATGACATCACCACTACTGGAGCAACTTTCTACAAATGTAAAAATCTTCTACAAGGACATGGTTTTGATGATAATAAAATCTTCTGTTTCGCTTTGGCTCATTAACAAAAGGAGATTATTTGCCGTATCTTCTCTTTCTGTTTGCAAAGTCAAGTAGAGCAAGTTTAAGCTCTTCTTCTTTAAAATCAGGGAAATATAATGGCGAGAAATAAAACTCAGCATAAGCTGACTGCCAAGGCATCATACCACTGCTTCTCTGCTCTCCTCCCGTTCTGATTATGAGGTCTGCTTCAGGGAACTTGATAGTATCTAGAAAATTCTCCAAAGGAATCAAAGTGTTGTTTTTGACATATCCTTCTACCGCTCTACGTATCTCATCTTGGCCACCATAATCAAGCGCAATAGCAAAATTATAAAGAGAAAAAGAAGAAGTCTCTTGCTCTAAACTTTCTATCTCTTCTCTAAGTGATTTGCTTATTCTATCCTTCCTTCCAAAGTGACAAAATCTAATTTTATTTTCTATAAAATAATTCCTATTGCTTTTGATAAAATCCAAAAAGATATTCATAAGCATATCAACCTCTTCCTGATTGCGAGACCAATTCTCAGTTGAGAAGCCCCAAGCGGTCACGTATTTGATTCCGTTTTTAAAACTATAACTAATCAAAGATTTAAAATTCTCAGCTCCTGCTCTATGCCCATTCCAAACAGCGTCACCCTTTTCTTTGGCCCATCTCCTGTTACCGTCTGGAATAATGGCTATATGATTGGGTTTATTTTCCAATTCTTTTATACTCAAATCCTCATCTGCATTCTCCTTATTCTCATCTGAGAGACCCTCTTGTTTACTTTTATTGTATTTATGATAATATCTCTTAGCAAAATTAGACAAGGCCAAAAACTTATCTACTAGATAATTCCTATTATGTTTATTGACCTTAAATCCTTCGTCAGAATTTATCACTTCATCCACTTTAAGATTTGTATTGTCTAAGAATTCATAACTAAGTGACTCTACTCTAGATAATAGGCTTCCTCTATAACACCAATCTAACAAATTTCTAATCCCTTCTTCTTGTCCACTGGCAAGCATCTCTACACTTCCATCTTTTTTATTCTCCACAAACCCTTTAAGATTATTCCTCTCGGCAAACCTTTTGGCTGAATCACGAAAAAACACAGCCTGTACTCTACCTGTTATTTTGATTCGAATTGTCTTAATCTGACTCATGTACAATTAATATATAATTACTGCTTATCTCAAAATCTCTTGCTAATTATAGCATTTTGCTTGTTATTTTGCTAAAATAGCAGATAACAATGATAGAACACATTCCTCAGATTAATCAAAGCAAAATATTAAAACACTCCCAAAAGAAAATAGAAGTAGGAGAAGATGGCTATGTTTTAATTGAAAATATTTTGTTAGAACCTCTAGTAAGTCAAAGTGGCTTTCTTACTAATGTAGAAGATGCTGACGAGTACAGCGATGGAGGCGTAATTGTGTGCGGGACTGATGGAGATTTTGCGTATTACAAATACGATCAATCAACTAATAATTACTTACAATCAAAACTCCCAATCAAGATCACAGATGACTGTATCTACAGTATAGAGTCTTTTGAAAAAGATAATCACAAATACTTTAAATGTTATGGGGAGAAAAATATAATCTATGAATTCAAAATATAAAAGCCAAGTTCGATCCGAACTTAGCTTTTATATTTTTATTTTTAAAATTTTATAGACTTTCTCTTAGAGTTTTATATTCTTCACAGTCACACTTCTTAATCTTTTTACCACTTCCACAAGGACAAGGATCGTTACGACTTAATTCGCCCAGCTTTTTGCCAAGCTTTTCTTCTATAATTTTTTTATCTTTGGCTGATTCTTGAGCTCTCATATTAGTGAATACATTATCTATATGTATAGTAAACGACTTGAGATCATTAGTAACTCTTTCATCCAATCTTTTGTACATACTAAGACCTTCACGCTTGTATTCTACAAGAGGGTCACGCTGACCATAAGCTCTCAGATTAACGCTTGATCGCAAATTCTCCATATGTTCAAGATGGTCCATCCATACCACATCATAGATTTGAAGCAATACAGCCCTCTGAATCTCTAGTACAGCCTTTTCTCCATATTGTTCCTTTTTCTGTTCAAGAACTTTTGCAAATTCATCATCTTTACTTGCAATCATGTCTACATAAGATTTAACATAATCGTAATCCTCTAATAGTATTTTTCTTCTTCTTTCATATATACTGCTACGTTGCTGATTAAGCACGTCATCATACTTGAGAGTGTTCTTACGACTATCAAAATGATACCCTTCTATTTTCTCTTGAGCTGATTCTATGGCACGACTAACCATACCAGATTGTATGGGCTCATCTTCTGGTATACCAAACTTGCCCATCATATTTTTGATTGAGTCAGAACCGAATACTCTCATAAGATCATCTTCAAGTGATACATAGAACTGAGTCTCTCCTGGGTCACCTTGGCGACCTGAGCGCCCTCTTAGCTGATTGTCTATACGTCTAGCTTCATGACGTTCTGTTCCTATAACAAAGAGCCCCCCCAAGTCTCTAACGGTCTCATACTCCGCCTGTGTTGCATTAGGACCACCAAGCTTGATATCCACTCCACGTCCCGCCATGTTAGTGGCTATAGTTACTGCTCCCCTTTTACCAGCCATAGCAATAATCTCTCCTTCTCTCTCATGATTCTTG
>JAUPVO010000008.1 GCA_030916975.1 Patescibacteria group bacterium | reverse complement strand
ATTAGAAGTAAGTATACCTCCTGTATAGTCGATGTTGTTAATAGTATTACTAGCAGATACGTTAGCTATAGTGTTCTCTGCTGAGTTAGATAGAGATAGATCTCCGTTGATGGTTAAGTTGTCAGTATTTATAGAACTTGTAACCAAATTACCAATATTTCCACTACTATAGCTCAGATTATTACCTCCGGAATTTGTTGATAAATTGGCCCCATTTATCACCTGCGGAAAGAATAGTTGTGAAGGTTGTTGAGTATTTATTATAGCATTAGAGTCAGATAGTCCAGCTTCTCCTTGTGGTCCCGCTGGTCCTTGAGGACCTTGTGGTCCTGTAGCAGGTAGTGAGAGATTGGCTACTATGTTGTATAGAGTGTCTATACGAGAACGGAGAGAAGTGAAGTCTTGATTGTTGTTGATTGTGTTGGTGGGTATAGTGTCAGCATTATTACTGTTGGTATTAATGTTATTGTTAATAGGTGCTGGTTCAGTATTAACAACTGAAGTATTAGAGTTGTACAGTAGACTAATATCTGAGTTATTGATTATATCTGACGGATTAATGTTATTTTGTAATAAAAAACTATCACTACACTTATCCTTATCCATCCAGAAGAATGGGAAATAAGATAATCCACAATACACCTTAAGCGACACCCTGTCTAATGCTGAGAGATTCTGTATATTAATACTAGTTGCGCCATATGCCAGAGTTAACATTGTAGAGAATGTAATAAAGTAAGAGAGTTTTTTGAATAACATAGTAGATATAACTTATTAATTAATAATATCTAACATAAATTATATCACCCTTATTACAAAAAAAACTAGTTATCAACAGAAAACACTTCCTTACGGAAGTGTTTTCTGTTGATTTAGAAATAAGTTAGATTAGATCTTTTTGACATTAGATGCATGCATAGGCATAGCAACTTCTACGATAGTACCCTTTTCACCCTCTTTTTTAGGTTTAATGTTTTTCTTCATAACATTAACTCCTTCGATGATTACTCTGCCGAGTTCCGGTAAAACTCTGACTATTGTACCTTCTTTACCCTTGTCATCTCCTGTAATTACTCTAACTTTATCACCTTTTTTAATATGTAATTTCATATTTTATTTTGAGATATTATTTTATAATTAAGATTAAATAACTTCGGGTGCCAAAGATGCAATCTTTTTAAATCCGTCTATACCTTTTTCAGTCATTTCGCGAGGTATTGGACCAAATACACGTCCAGCTTTTGGCTCTAATTTGTTTTTGTCAACAATTACAACTGCATTGTCATCAAAACGAATATAAGAACCGTCAGCACGTCTTAGTGGAGAAGCTTGTCTTACCACTACTCCATATACCACATCTTTTTTCTTAACTGATTTGCGAGGCTCAGCAACTTTTACAGATAGCACTACTAGATCGCCAATACGAGCATAACGTCTTTTAGATCCTTTTAGAACCTTAAAAACTCTACCCATTTTAGCTCCAGAATTGTCTGTAATTTTTACATTAGTTCCTGCTTGTACCATATAATTAAATTAAATTATTGATATTATTCGCGGGCTGCAACCTTTTCCAAAACGATAAATGTTTTATCTTTTGAAATAGGCTTCGACTCCTCGATTATCACAACATCACCGACCTTATAAGCGTCATTCTCATCATGAGCTTTGTAACGCTTTGTGATTGTGTAATATTTTCCATATTTTGGATGTTTAACATAGCGATCCACACGAACTACTACAGTTTTGTCCATTTTGTCGCTAACCACCACACCTTTGATCTTTCTTCTGATCGGAGTATTAGTTTTTGTCATATTATTATTTTATTTAACGAGCGACTATTTTAGTCTTAACTGGTAATTTTGTGCCAGCTTTGCGAAGTGCTTCGCGAGCTGTGGCTTCGTCAACACCATCTATTTCGAATAAAACTCTACCTGGTAGAACTTCGAAACAGAAAGCTTTTGGATCACCTTTACCTTTACCCATAGGAACTTCGGCAGCTTTCTGGGTTATAGGACGATCTGGGAATATTCTAATCCAGATCTGAGCAGTTTTACCTGCTTTTCTTGTCATAGCACGACGAGCTGATTCTATTTGTCTAGAAACAACACGAGCTGGAGAAGTTGCTTTGAGGGCAAATGCTCCAAAAGATACGTCTATTCCTTTTGTGTCAGGTCTAGTTAATCTAGCTTCGCTTTTACGATCTGTCTGCCATTTTCTGTGTTTTACTTTTTTAGGGAATAACATAGTTTTGATTATTTAGCAGCTTCAGCTGTTTTAGTTGTTCTAGTAAATGTGCTCTGAGGTCTAGGAGCACGAGGTCTCCCACCGTCAGCAGCTCCGTCTCTAGAATACCTAGATGTTCTAGGTCTTCTATTTCCGCCATCTCTTCTATCCATTCTAGGAGCTCTGTCGTATCTACGATCAGAAGATTGAGGTTGATTATCTGTGATACCACCGAACTTCATACCTCTATAAATCCAAACCTTGATACCAATCACTCCATAAGTCATGTTGGCTCTCTCTTTGGCAAAATCAACATCAGCACGAAGAGTTTGAAGAGGTACATTACCTTTTCTTATCTCTTCACGACGAGCCATTTCTGCTCCTCCAAGACGGCCAGCTAATCCGATACGGATACCTTGCACATCTCGATTGGCCATAACTTTCTCTGCTGTTGTTTTTAAAACTCTTCTAAAAGGAAGACGTTTTTCCAAAGCTTCAGCTATCATATACCCGACAATGGCCGCATTAGATTCTGGGGAAGATACTTCCACTATATCTAATTTGAAATTCTCTGGTATAGATAATTTCTTTCTTCTGATTTCTTTAACTATATCCTTTCTCAATCTCTCTACACCGTCTCCAGCTCTCCCAATAATCATACCAGGACGTGAAGTATGTATTGCTATCTTGAAATTGTCTTTGCTACGCTCTATGATTGTATCTCCGACATACATACCACGCAATTTTTTGTTTAAAAATTCACGCAGAAGCACATCTCCTCTTAGAGCTGTTGCATATTCTTTACCTCCAATATCTCCAACATACCAGCGACTTCTCCAATCACGAAGAATTCCTAGTCTGTGAGAAAATGGATTAACTACATGTGTCATATTAGTTTAAATAATTAT
>JAUPVO010000007.1 GCA_030916975.1 Patescibacteria group bacterium | reverse complement strand
ATTTCTGACTTGCTTTTGTTTGCTAGTTTCGACCCTTGTCGAGTGCTCGAACTAGCTCTCTCTATTGTGACCCCGCTAGGAATCGAACCTAGATCTAGAGCTTAGAAGGCTCTCGTTCTATCCATTGAACTACGGGGTCTTGTTTGGATTTTGATATAATAACATAAATATTGTTAAAAATAAAGGATACTTTTGTGAGTATTTGTTATAAAATATAATACATAATGTTTAAAATATTTTTTAAAAAAGATACCAATAAAAGAATTTTTAAAAAAGTCTCAACTAAAAAAAGTAAAAAAGTATCTGATTTTAGTAAAGATGAAGTTGAATTTTTACGTCAAAAAATTAATGACAGATTAGAATTCTACAAAAGTCTTTATTATGAACATGGTATTAGTCTGGAGTGGAATAGAGTTAGTATTAGGAATCAGAGTACAAGATGGGGTAGCTGTTCTAATAAGAGAAACTTGAATTTTAACTTTAAAATGAAAAATTTACCCAATGAACTTTTTGATTATATTATCGTGCATGAGCTTTGTCACCTTTTGCAAATGAATCATGGAGTAGACTTTTGGAAGCTGGTCTCTATCGCCTTCCCAGATTTCCAAATCCTAAGATCAACACTGAAGTCTATAAGATTTTAAATTGTGATATAATATTTTTATGGAAAATATTAATGAAAAGCCTCGTCAGAGAAAAGTTGCTTCTGAAGAATTGGATTTTAATCAAATACACAAGATTAACCCATTTTTGTTAAAAGATATGCACCCAGTTTATCAGGAGGCTTATCAAAAAGCTCAAGGAATTACACAAGGGAAAAGGATAACGATGGATAATCAGTTTACTAATTTTGATTTGCATAAAGATCGGGAAAAAGTTTTACAAAAAATAGAATTTATCAACTCTATGAAGCAAGATGAGGGTGTTTTTGAGGCTACGGTACAAGCAGATATCTTAGAGGCTTTGGTATATGATATGATACATAATCATTCTTGGCTTGGTGAAAATGTCGGAGCCATATTGCCCTCAGTGTATGATGATTTATTTTCGGGTAATGATATTATAGTTTCTCATAAAACAGGTGAAGCTACTGAGTATTCTGGAGTTGGAATAGATTTGACTCTGGGAGAAGTTGCGTTTATGAAAAAATTAGAAGATACTATGTCACGTATTAGGGGGGGGTCGCTTGGAAAGGTTAAATATTTTAAATCAGAAGATGAAAGATTTGTTGGAGAGTTAAGAAGTATACCACATCTTGTTATCGGAGTAGACAGAGAAAAACTTTTTAAGTTATGCAGGCTTTGGATTAATGGAGATTATAATCGCCTCAAACAAGATGCTACAGCAAAAATTTTTATACAAATGATGATCGCTCAGTGTGATGAATTTATAAAATTAACTAATATTGAAAATATAATAAAGGTATATACGAGAGAAAAAAGAATTTTAGGAGGAGTTCTGGCTAAATTAAAATAAGATTTTGAGGTTGTTAGCTTTTGTACTATAATAGACTAACTAATTTTTTGGAGGTTCATCATGATTACTCGTGATAATAAACGCCTCCGTAAAGAGGTACTAGATCTTTGTATTCGTTTTTTCACAGCTGAGAGAGGTTTCGTTTCTTCTCGGGGAAGTGAAGTTTCTAAGGAGCTACTGAGGGATGCGAGATGCAAATTAAATAAATATTCGATTCCTGTAATGGTCGCAAACAGCAACGAAACGGTTTTCAAAGCACTCAAAAGCTTTCTCACTTATTCTGAATTTTCTTACTGTATTTTTTTCATTATTAAACAATAAAGTATAAGAACTTGGTAGTAAGTTTTCTTTCTCTAAGAATACTCTCCACAACTCCTCATAAGGTGGTAAATCGTAATCAACTTTGTTTTTTATAGAACAAAAAAGAAACATTTCAAATACTCTTGAGTTCACAAACACATCTCGTACTTTATGCAGAGTAAACTTTTCAGCTTTTGCAAAGAAGCTCAAGCAAAAACTGGTTAAGTTACTATCCTTTTTATTAGAGTACCAGTCATATTCTGCGTGAAGAAGTACATAAGTATAAAAAATAACCTCCTCGTCAGAATACTGGTCATTTATTTTTATAATTCTTGAAACAGGCTTTTTCTTGCTCTCTAAAATAATTTCCTTAGTACTCTCATCTATCTCTTTTACTTTAAGCTGTAGGATACCGTACTTAAAACTATTTTCTGGGAATATAGGAAAAAAATGTTTTATCTCATCTAATAAATCAGGAGTAATTTCAATATTTGACGTGACGAACTCTTCTTTTGGAGGCTTCATATGTATTCCCATTTACATTGGTACACGAGTGAATATCGTGAACGTTGTGTATATTATATCACTTTTTACTCTTTATTTTTTAGATTTTCTGATATAATTTACAGATAAACAAAACTCTATTTATGGAAGACTTTCTAACTAAAAACAAGTGTGCTCACGAGCCAGGAATAATCATCACATTAGACGAAGCTCACACCTTAAAAGTTGAAGAACATCTTCTTTCAAAAAAGTTCAAAACAAACGCAAATATCCAAGAACTTGCACAAGAGTTTTGGCTAGGAGGTAATTTTTATATCTCTTCTAAAAAAATAAGTGACCCTGTTTCAGTGTTTGATTTCGTGACGGGTTTTTCTTCAGGGTCAGTTCAAATAAATGAAACCTTCATTTCTCCTAAATATGAAAACCTTAATTTTATAATGATACTATCTCAAGATTTTATTCAATCTGAGGAAACAAAAGGAAGAAACTGGCTGTCTTTAGGTGGAATAACAATCCAATCTGAATAACACTATGCAAGAAAAACTATCACACATTGAAAAAGCTGATGACGCTAAGTATAAAGAGTATATGGGTGTTAAGTTGCCTCTTGCAGAGCGTAGAGAAACCGCCCCAAAAGTTGAAACCTTCAAAGATTATGTAGAGGACTCTTTTTCAAGAGACGTAGAAAGAACAATAGCAACATCGTGGGCTCTGTCTGAACCTGTCCTTATTGAAGGAGGTACATCACTTGGTAAAACAACAGCAGTAAAGAAGATGTGTGCCGAACTTGGTTACGAGGTTCATTATCAAAACCTTAACAATCATACTGACCCAGCAGACCTAATGGGTAAATATACCCCAAACCCAAACCAAAGAGATGAAAGCGACCCTAAGTATATTTTTGCTGACGGTTCTGTTACTAAAGCTCTCCGCTTTGAAGAAGGTAAAATTAAGGTCCTTATTTTGGATGAATATAACTCAGCACACCCTGGGGTCATTATTAGACTTCACGAAGTTCTTGATGCTTACAAGCGAAGTGGTACAGTAACTCTTACCGAAGATGGTAATGAAGTCTTGGAGGTAAAATCTGAAGCACTTAAAATCATAGCACTTACTAACCCCGCAGGTGGAGGTTTTGCAGATAGAGAGCCACTTGATCCTGCACAGATACGCCGTTGGTCATATCACAAGTTAGCAGATAAAGTTCCGCAGAGTACTTTCAAGGCTGGGGTGCTAGCGCTTTCGGGTCTTGGAGGAAATGAAACTGCTGTTGATACTACAAAAGAAAAAATTACTCGTTCAAACGATGTATCCTTTCCACAGGAAAGACTTGGTGAAATACCTGGAATGCAAGAAATAGTTACCCAGTATATTGCGTTCCACGAAGCAGCTCAAAAGATGATAGAGGAAAAGAAAATAGCTAATAACCAACGTCAGAAGTTTTCTTTTGATGACCGAGAAGAACCAAGAAGGATTTTCGCCTATATATCAAAGTTCTACACAGGAGATATTGCTGAAGTTACTCGTGAAGCACTCCGCTATTTTTATGCTGGAAAAGTTCTTGATCCACGAGACAAGGCATTGCTTGAGGAAATGATAATAAAAGTTGATTATAAGCCCGTAGATAATCCAAGCAGACAAGGCTTAGGATCTTTTGGGGCCACCCCAGATACAATTCAGCCAACTGGACCAAAGAATAAAAAGGAATTTGGTAATAAGTTAAGGGAAGCTCTTAAGATTTTAGGAAGTAATGTGCGTGGTCCACGTGAGTTTATATCTGACACAACTACACGTTTAGGTATCTCATCATTTACTCTTGATACTGTTGAGTTGCCAACAATCCCACTTAGCAATACAGAACTTGAAGCTATAAAAGCAGAAGGTAAACATCTCCACTTAAAAACAACTCTTCCTGATGACGGATTTAAACAATCTCTTGAACAAGGTTTACTCACTACTTCAGATTTTACCTGGGAGATAGTCTAAAATAAAAACACCCAATTTAAAATTGGGTGTTGTGTCCGTCGTGGCTCGGCTCTAGCCTCACCGCGCCGGTTTTCCTTACTTACTCTACCTACTGACTTCCAAAAGAACTTTTTGTGCGACTTGGACCTTGCGGTCTTTGTCGCGGTACTTCAACTATGCAAACCTCAGAAATCTAAGAGAAACGAGAACAGATTATAACACAAAAACTTTTTGCCTTAGCACTCTCTGGAGCTTTAAGGCCAGAAACTCTCCATTTCCCACTAAAGAACAGTGCATTTGTTAGCTCTTTCTAAGAACCAACAACGAATGTGTTTGATCGTGGGGATCTTACACACCCTAGCAACCTGCTACAGAGTATATACCATAGAAACTGTTTTGTCAAGAGCAATTTTAAGATAATAAAAACCCCTTAATCTTATTTAAGATTAAGGGGTGTTGTCCGCCGTGACGAAGCTCTAGCCCGTCACGGGAACTTTTCCGTACCTTAAGTGTTTTCTCTCCTCTGGGGGACAAAACACTTTAAAAAAAGAACTATCTGATATAAGTATACACGAATATATAACTTTGTCAAGTATTTATACCTGATTTAGCATAAAAAGCCTTATTTTATTGATTTTTGCATAAAAAAATCACTAAGTGTTAGTTAGTGATTGGGTTTGAAGTTTAGAAAGTTTTCAATTTTCAACTCCTGCTCGGACGGCCTTGCGGGGCCGCCCGGAGGCTCAGGCCACTGGGCTTGTAGGCCGAGGCACTAGCCTCGTAACTTCTGGACCAGTCCAAAAGTATGTATATAGTATACACGAAAATATAAGTTTGTCAATGCCTTCACAAAAGACTTATTTATAAAGGTTTTTTAATCTATTTTATAAATATGAAAAGACCCCCGCACTGGTTGGCGGGGGTCTTGGACCGATCGGATTGTTTGCTGCATTGCAGCTCTCCTTTCCTCTAGGGTTATTTTTACATATATAAAGAACAATGCCTTTGGTTAAAAAAGTACATCAAGCTCTGGCCTGACGATGAACCAATTCTCTAGAACTGATTCACACACTCTCAACCTTTTTCGGCTTGACGTATTCTAACAATAATATGTGTGTTTGTCAATACCTGTATAAATGACTTATATATTAAGGTTCTCGTGGTATTATTTTAGTATGAACACTCGTCTAGAAGCCATATCCTTAACACATAATAATCCTCTTGAACGATTTAGCGAGGATGATAAAAAAAACATAGAAGATAGACTTCATATATTATCTTCTTTAGCTTATTTTATTGGAAAGGATTATGGAATGAAGGTTGAGGTAAATCCAAGTCAAGGATGGCATTGGGATTTTGACAAGAATGTGGTGAGAGCTGATCCTGATGATCTGCTTAATAAACCTATTGAGTTCCTACGTTTTGTTATGAGTCACGAAGCGGGTCACAGGAGAATTTCAAGGGTGAAAGAAGTGATACCAGATAAGGTATGGCAACTCCCGGCTTTTTCTTTTATGATGAATGCAATTGAAGACCCACGAGATAATAACTTTGTTGCTGATAATATTCCTCATTTTCGTGACGAAATGAAGTTTGCATACGGCTCTGAAAGTGAAGATGCACAGTTTGAAGCAGAAATGCAGGAAGAAGCAAACAAAAAGTTTGGCAAGAATCCACGTTTTATGCAAGCTGGGTTTGAGTATATGAAATTGTGGTATAAAGTTTCTGTGGGTGAAAAACCTGATTTGTCTCCTGATCTTCCGGACGATGTTCGTGATGTTGTACTTAAAACATATGAAGCAACTAAGCGTAGCTGGAATACATATCCAAGCCTTAAAGAAGCTGATACTGGGGTGATCCATCAAGGTAGACAACTTACAGGTGAAGAAACAATTACGGAATATGCACGAGCGTCTTTTCAAATAAATTACAGGGATGTGTGGCCACTTTTCAAAACGCTCGTCGATAAAGATATTGAAGATGCAAAAAATGGTGGTCAAGGAAATAATGAAAGGGGTAAAAAGTCTCTCACTGAAGAGGAAGCAAAAAAACTAATAAAAGAGTTTGCGGAAAAACTTGCCGAACATTTTGAAGGTGAGAAGGCAAAAGCTGAGGCTATTAAGAAAGCTAAACAGGCAAAGTTTGAACCTGGTGGAGAACCAGAAGAAGGTGTCGATGTATATGAAGGAGAAATTGAACTTGAGGATATTCCGGATATAGATGAACCGAAGCCTTTTACCTTGAACGATAAAGAGATAGGAGATCTTAAGAAAAAGCTTGAACAAAGAGATAGAAGAGAAATTTCATACTCCCAAGTGCTTCGCGAGTGTGCCCCGCTTATAGATCATCTTACAAATGAACTACAAGAAATCTTCAACAAAAGAAAACATACTAGATGGGAGAGCGGTTATAAGAGTGGCAAAAAAATAAATATCGGGAAAGCAATTCAAGAGGAGGTTGCACGAACGTCACCTTTTGATACTGGCGCATTTATGAGAAGAGAGCAACCAAAAGAAGCTGACTATGCTATCACTCTTTTAATAGATCTCTCTGGTTCAATGCGAATAGGAGGGAAAATACACGAAGCTTTCAAAGCATCTGCGGTACTGTCTGAAGTTCTTAATCAGATCGGCATAAAGTTTTCCGTTACAGGTTTTAATACCGAAATTCATGATTATAAAGATTTTGAAGGAGAGCTGGATGATACAGTAAGACATTCATCAGAACAAATGTTATCAGAAGTTTATTCTGGTAACGCGGGTCACAATGATGACGACTGGGCCGTTGAACAGACAAGTGATAGGTTGAAAAAAAGAGAAGAAACTCAAAAGATACTTTTTGTAATATCGGACGGTCAGCCAGCCCCTTCGGGTAAGCATAGCAAAGATGGTAACAATAGAAGAGGTTTTGGTTACGGTTATTTTGGGTTTGGTACTGACAACTTAAAGCAAGTCGTTGATGACATTACAAAGGATGGAAAAGTGAAGATAATTGGATTAGGTTTAGGAAGAGGTACTGAGCACGTTAAAAATTATTACCCAAACAGTGTTGCAAATATAAATGTTCAAGAATTAGCAAAAGTTTTAGGTGATAAGTTAAGAGAAGCAATACAGAGTACTTAAGTTTAGTGTGAATGTATGAACATTGTGAATAATATATAGATATAAAAGAAATCACCCCAAAGCGGAGCAATTTCCGTAAGGGGTGGTTGTTTTACAGGTCTTCAATTCGCGACAGAAGAGTTTTGATCTTGTCCTTCATCTTCGTGAACCTACCAACCAGTTCATCGGTCACCTCCTTTTCTCCTTCTGCAAGAGAAGAAGTAAGAGAACGGTGACCACTCTTGGCAATCTGAGCAAGCTCTTGAAGCATTTCAACTTCTGGCATTTCATCTTTTGCTTCAGTGATGGCTTTGGCAAGAGTTGCAGATTGTCCGAGTACTTGCTCTGCTTCGCTTTCAACTTCCTCCATGAACTGACGTTCAATGTTTTCAATTGAACGAAGCAATGCTTCAATCAGTGTCTTGGTGTGGTGGACGAGAGCTGAACGCATCTGATGCCGACCAAGAAACTGTATTAACTGGATCTGAGTATCAAAAGATGCGAGCAGAATTGCGACGAGAGTTTCAATTTGACGGATGGGGTCCATTTCGCCTCCTAGCGAAGAGTTTGTTTGAATGTGCTATTTCCTAAAGTCAGTTTATATAATATCACAAATATGTATTATGTCAATGACCTATGCAAAGCCATTATTTTGCAAGCCTTATTTACTATCTACTTGCATACAAATTGGGTATAGTGTAGTGTATACATATGCCTGTGGGCGCAAGCCCTTTCTCGGATAAGGTTTACCTAAGCTGAAGGCAGGCATAACAAAGTTACCAACCTCTAAGGGTTGGTATTTTTGTTTCTAATCTTCATCTATTCCATCATCGTAGAGCTTTTGATTATTGAACTTCTTGTGAGGTAATACGCTCCAGAATGTCATCTTACCGTCACCGACACGTCGTACGACAACAACTATCTTACGGTCCTTTGCTTCTCCGAAGATAGAGTGGAAACCCCAGTACTCAACTTTCTTTGTTTTTGATAATCCGTCTTTACCTTTACCACCAAACTTCTCAAGCTGAACTCTGTATTCTTGGAGCGTACCTGACTTCTTAATGACTTCAAGCGCTTTCGGTAAAAGATGTAGTTTTAGTATCTGCTCACGGATATTCCTTGGCTCTTTGTTTCTCTTATTCTGTAAGTGATTGAAACCTTCTGAAGTGAGTGTTACTTGACCAAGATATGGACAGTTAATTATTCCTTGGAGAGGATATACTTGTTTTGCTTTTTCGAGAGCTTGCTTAAACTTATTTTCCATATAATTTATTTATTCTATCACCTTTATACTAAAATTGCTTCAAGATTTTGAATAGCAGAAAGTATATAGCTCCTCTCCTTTGTAAGTTCTGAAAGCCACGCTAATGGGTCGCAAGGAAGTTAGCCGCCACCCACATAGCTAACGTTTATTTGAGGAGTAGGTAGAAGTTAAAAAAGGAGGTGCATATAAAAGCAAAGCTTTAAACGGGCAATATCGAAAATATTGCCCGTTTTTACTTTTTCATTTTCTAAAAACTACTAATTTATTATTGGTTTTTACTTAAAAATAAATTTATATAATAGAGGTATCATGAAAAAAATTATAAAGTTGAATAGCATGGCATAGAGAATTGTTTTATAAGAGCCAGCCATTTTTTTCTTCTCTCTTATTTTTCTTATGGTTACTGCACTTGTGAATGTTAATACAGTGATTGTTATTGTATCTTTTATGTCAAAAAAGGCAACTAATATAGTAGCCGGGATATTTGCGAGAAGTATATTTGTTATTCGGTCTTTGGGGCGAAAATATTTTTTTATCTGATCTAGGGTAATCATTTTTTATATTTTATCATTTTTCACATTAAAAGAAAAAGCCCCCACCATCCGTCATCACGACGATCGGTATTAGGGGCTTTGTAATTAGTTTAATTCACACCATATTCCTTGCGGTATGTGAAAATCTTTTCGAGTATTTCATTAAGCTGGTCATCTGAGCTCTCGGCTGGAGTGCGCTTGAGGAGAGAAATCAGGTCCGAGAGCGCCGCTGCAGCACGTACGGTGATGCCGTATGTTTTCTCGAACTCCTGCACAGCCGATAGCACTCCATCTTTGCCGCATTCTTGCCGGTCAAATGCAATCACGGTAGCAATCGGAATGCCACCGTTGGCACGGATGATTTCGACAGCTTCACCAGAAGATGTCCCCGTCGTCATCACGTCATCAACGATGAGTACTTTTTTGCCGCTCAGTTGAGCACCGACGATGATGCCGCCTTCGCCATGATCCTTCGCTTCCTTGCGATTGAAGGAATAGCCGATGTTGCCACCGATTTCTTGAGCGACGGCTGTTGCAAGGGGGATGCCCTTGTAAGCCGGACCAAAGATGACGTCGGGAGTGAATTCCGAAGCGGCGGCAGCGTAGGCGCGAGCAAGATTGCTCAGAGTGTCACCAGTATTGAAGAGGCCGGAATTGAAGAAATACGGGGAAATTCGCCCACTCTTCAATGCCCGACCTTCCGGTAACAGTTCGAGAGCACCGATCCCGAGGGCGTAAGCCACGAAGGTTTCGGCAGGGTTTTGAGGATTGAGTTGCATAGAGGCTCCTTGTTTCAGTTAGCGACGGATGCGATCCGGTTGTTGAATTCGTGTAAAGCAGCAACCGGGTCAGCTGCCCCAGTGATAGGACGGCCGACGACGAGATGGCTTGCACCCGATTGGATAGCCATTTCCGGCGTGACGATGCGTGCTTGGTCATTCTTATTTCCGTCGGGAAGACGGATACCAGGTGTGACTAGAGTGAACGAGTCGTCCGTTGCCTTGCGGATGGCTGCAGCTTCCTGTCCAGAACAGACGACGCCATCAAGGCCAGATTGCTTTGCCAGTTGAGCAAGGCGGACCATCGGGAAAGTGGGATCAGACGATTCGTCATCGTCGATACCCACTTCACGAAGATCAGTCACCTTCATGCTTGTCAGTATGGTGACACCGATGATGAGTAGCCTCACTTCGCGAGGGACGGCATTTGCAGCCGCTTCCATAATCTTGCGCCCACCGAGGCAGTGGATGTTTGCCATCCAGACACCGAGCCCAGCTGCAGAACGGATTGCTCCGGCCACAGTGTCAGGAATGTCATGGTACTTGAGGTCGAGGAATATATCGAAACCAAGGTTTCGTAAATCCTCAACGACTGCAGGTCCCGCTGCCGTGAAGAGCTCCATACCGACTTTGAGTCGACAAAGGCTCGGGTCGAGCTTTTTGGCTAAGGAAATCGCATCTTTACGGCTAGGAACGTCCATAGCAACAATAATGCGGTTTTTCATGACGATACTCCAAGGTTTGATTAAAGATCAATATCTTCAAAAGAGAATTCTTTTGAAAGATGGGTGGTAGTTTAACACAAAATTATACAAATGTATATGTTGGTATATGAGTCAAAATCACTCAAAAGATTTAATTTAAAAAGAGGTTTTAATTATCGTTAAAAGGTTTGGTGGATAGTTTTATTAGATTTTTATAGCGTTTAAAATATCTACTTCTATACAAAATATAAAGATACAATACTATTGACATAATTTGTATATAGTATATAATGTTAACAACTGATTAAAAGTCAGGAGCACCTTCCGAACCAAACACTTCCCCAGGAGATGAAATGAATACCGTTTACCAAATCGAAGCCCTTCTGTCTATCCTTTTAGCGGCACTTGAAATGCAAATAAATACATTGCATTTTCTGGGTCCACATCATCTGCGTCCGCAGAGGGTTTCCCATACTAAGCAGCTGATTCAGGCGCTGCTTAACTTAATTGAAAAAATAGAGCAGGAACTGATTCTTGAGACTGAACTAGAATCAGAGGAAGTGATTGGCGACTCTGTATCATTGATGAATATTCTTGCTGAGGCAAAAAAAGAGGTACCGAATTTGAAGTCTTTTGAAAAACTTTCTAAAGAATATGGCGGTATTCATGCTAGCTTAACTGCTTTGCTTGCAGCAGAAGAACAAAATATTACAGCAAAAGTTGCTGAACGCTTTGCTAAGATGCAGGAAAGTGTTCGTGAACTTCTTTTCCGCATAGACAAGATGTAAACACTCACCCCTTACGGCAAAACATTCCGTTAAGGGGTGTTTTTGTTTTACTGGGGTAGAGTTAAGACTTATAATGTCTGGAATGGTGGGAGATAGAGGACTCGAACCTCTGACCTTCTCGGTGTAAACGAGTTGCTCTACCAACTGAGCTAATCTCCCTTTTATTTTTCTCTTAAAGCTTACCGCCTTTAGTAATCAAGCTTTTTATGTTAATATATGATACACTAAAGATACTTAAAATGCAAGTAGAAAATAGACCAGATAACAAGAAAACCAAGAAAAGAAAAAACGACAAAATGGCCAATTTGAATTATAAAGACTTTGCTCGAAATAGAAGAGGTCTCAAAATAAAAGAGGTTTTTGATGATGAAGAAAACTTGGATGAAGAAGCTTCAAACTTAGCTGGGAAAGGAGCTTATCTCAAGAATAAAAGAATTAACTATGTTCCAAAAGATGTTGAGAAATGGTCCAAAGAAAATAATTTTGAAGATTTTGATAAGTTGTTTGAGAATGAAAGAGTTATTATTATTAATAAACCTGTCAATATTATGGTGCACCCAGATGACAGAAGTGATGAAGTTACGATAAGTGATATTGTATATGACAAATACCCAGATCTTAGAACTGTGGGTGAAGGAGATAGGTTTGCTATTGTTCACAGATTGGATAGAGACACTAGTGGAGTTCTTGCGCTTTGTAAAAATGAAGCTGCATTTAAAGAGATGAAAGGTCTTTTTTACAATCACAAAATCCGTAAAGTTTATAGAGCAATAGTAGAAGGTAATCTAAGAGAAGACATGGGAATTATAGATTCTCCTATTGCTAGGGCCAGAAGTGACTTCCGCAAGAAAGCGGTAGTAGATATGTTCTCCAAAGATTTTAGGGGGAAAGAGAGAGAGGCTTTGACTCGCTATAAGGTTTTGGCTAGAAGCGAAGATAAAAAGTTCACTTACGTAGAATTGTATCCCTTGACCGGACGTACACATCAACTCAGAGTGCATCTTAGAAGTATAAGACATCCAATTATTGGTGATGAGTTATATGGTTCAAAAGATTCTACTTCTCTAGCACCTAGGTGTATGTTACACGCTTACAAGCTTGAGTTCATTCTGAGAAAAGAGAATATTGAGGTTGTGGCGCCTATGCCAGACGATATGCAGAAAGTATTGTTACAGTATTTTGGAGATAAGATTTAGTGCAGTTTTTCTTAATTTTTAGACCATTGACAAGTATTACAGTAAGTAATATAATTTTATATTATGAAAAGAATAATAACTATTGTGGCTTCTCTTCCTTTGTTGTTTGGTTTTGTTATGGCTCAATATCAAGGAGATTATAACCCAAATCCTTATACTAGCGCTTGTATTAACTTATCCAATAATTTTGGACGTTCCGCTACAGATTATAATACGAATTATGAAGTTTCAAAACTTCAAGATTTCTTGCAGGGTAAAGGTTTTTTGAATACTGATCCGACGGGATATTATGGCAGATTAACGGAAGCTGCTGTAAGAAGTTATCAATCATCCAAAAACATAAGTTCAACTGGCTATGTTGGGCCTCTTACAAGAGCGGCTATTACTTCAGATACTTGTGGAGGAATTCCGCCAGTGGGACCTGTGGCTTGTACTATGGACGCAAAAATGTGTTCTGATGGGTCTTATGTGGGTAGAGTTGGGCCTAATTGTGATTTTGCAGCTTGCCCTAATTATAGTAATTATTGTACTCTCAATACAGTTTATTATAGCGACAGTTGTGTTTGCCCAGTAGGCTCTACCAAAAGCTACAACGTTAACAGTTATTATGGAGCTTTCACTTGTCAGAACGCAGGAGGTTATTTGCAGGATTATAGTGTAGATATGCAAATCTATTCTAATAACCTTGGCAAATATTTAACTAAGAATAGCAATGGTTATTATGATGCTGCCGGAGTTAATGGTAATACTAATTTTACCGTCACCACGAGTAACTCAGCAGTTTCTTGTAGTGTAGAACACAGATCTGGATATGGTTCATATTATTATCTAAGCAATCAAAAATACTTCACTTCTACTTACAACAGTAATGGAACAGGTTTAGATTATTATCGAGTAACTTGCGGAGACGATGTATATAATAAAAAGATTGTAAAAGAATTTATCGTTGAAACTAACTATTCTAATAATAACTTAACCAATAATATTAACTTCAATTCAAATGACGTGCCATCTGTAATCAATTACGATAGCTCGGCTTCTACTTGGAGTTATAATCACACTCCTTATTCAACAGACTATTTAAAAGGAATTAAGATTATGGCAACTTCTAATAATCTAACTAGTTATAATAATTCAAATATTCTTACTAACTATAACCTGTCAATTGTAAACACCAACATACCTTCTGCTTATGTTAGTAAAGGTGATTGTAATACACCGTCTGGTCCACAGTATCAAAATGGATATTCTACTATGATGTGGTGTCCTGATAGTTCAGCTTTAGTTAACTTCGATGCTGCTTTTATGAGTGATAACATGAATTATTATTTTACAATAAGATTAAGCGATAATTATGGTAATAGCAAAGATTATCCTTTTAATTTCTTATTTAAAAGTGTTAACGGTAGCAATAACAATAACTCAGCCTATTGTACTCCAGGAGTTGTAAATAAATATTATAACTATGACTTTACAGCCAGAAGATGTGAGTGTCCTTTTAATACTACAAAAATGTATAACTATAATCAGTCCAATATGTATAACCAATCTACATATAACAGTATAGAAAGCTATACTTGTCAGTACCAGTATTAAAATCTTTAATTTAATAACATTTTGAATACATAAATCTATTGGCTTTACGGTTAATAGATTTTTGTTATAATATTGTAATGTCTATAGAGAAGTATACTTGTGAAGCGCTGGTATTGTCTGAGTATAATATTGCGGAAAGCGATGCAATACTGCTTTTGTATACTAGAGATTTTGGGGTTATTAATGCCAAGCAGAGTTCGCTTAAAAAGAGTAGTAAGCTAAGACAACATCTTTTGGTTGGAAGATATTGCGATGTTACCTTGGTTAAGGGTAGAGAGATTTATCGTATTGCTGGAGCCAGAGAAAGTCTCAGAAAAGCTAACAGAGATTTAATCCCACATGTTTCAGGATTGGCTAAAAGGTTTCTTGGATTTGAAAATAAAAACATTAAACTGTACGACCGTATCAGAGAATATGGATGTAGGAATGATTTGGATACCAACTCTGTGAGGTTATGCATGATGGCAGACATACTAACAGTAGGAGGTTATCTCGATATATCTAAGTTAGATATGACTTTGGAGGAATATAAAATAAGCTCCATAGATGACATGTATATGAAAGTAGCTCTGCTCAGAGACTTGGCTGTGAAAAATATTCGTGACGCAGTTGAGGCAAGCATGTTATAATTTTATTATGGAAAATAATCAAGGTTCAAATACTAATAGAGAAAAACTCAATCAAGCAACAAGCAATGATGAGTACTATACAGACTGGTCACACATAGATGGCAATATAAATAATAATTCAGAGGAAGTGTCGCAGGATAATAATTACAACAAAAAATCCTTCCTTTGGAAATTCTTCATAGGGTCTTTTATTATACTTGCAGCAGCATTGGTATACGCTGGAGTTAATTATTATCTTGGTAAGAATACTATATCTAATGATAAGATATCACTAAGTATTAATATAGATGATAATGTTAAAGGAGGGCAACCAGGCAATATGAGTGTCTCAATTCAGAATAATAACAGCTTAGCCATCAACAATGCCAAAGTAACACTCAGAGTTCAAAAAGGGTTTTCAGCTGACGGAGTAGTGGACCAAGAGATTAAGAATTTTAATATCGGCAATATAGATCCGACGGTCTATGTTTCTACTACGACAGAATATGTTTTTAATGGACAGGAAGGAGATATAAGAAAAATCTTTTTAACTTTAGAATATAATGTACAGGGCTCTAATTCTTCTTTTAAAAAGGATTTATCCAAAGACGTGAAGATAATATCGCCAAGTATCGCTCTTAGTATAGATGGTAACAAAGATATCATAGAAGATCATGATTACTCTTATAAGTTTACAGTTAAGAATGTTTCCTATGATGGTACAGATGGTCTTATGCTTCGCGTTAGTCCGCCGCCAGGATTTTTAGTGGAACAAACAGCCTCTTCCTCAGACCCGACCAAGTTTGTTATACAAGATCTTAAAGTGGGTGATAGTAAAGAATATATTGTTAAAGGGCATTTTAAGACTGTTTTAACTAGTAATCAGACGTTTAACGGAGCAGTTTCTACTTATAACGGAGAGACAGAAAAGTCACTTATAACCAATTCTGTTTACGAAGTTAAACTAGTCGCTTCACCCATTAGTTATAATTATAAGATTGGTGTTGATGGAGGTGATGCTGTAGCTTTTGATCTTGGTAGAAGGAATTCATTATTATTAACTATTAAAAACGTTTCCGATAATTATGTATCTGAGGTTGTGGTGATAGGTAAAGTCTCTAACAATAATTATACTTTTAATAAAATCAGTAATCCAGCACTGGAAAAAATTAACCCAGGTGAAGAAAGTGTTGTAGAGCTTTATGGCATGAACTTAGTGAATGGTAAGAATAAGTTTGAATTTGAGGTTTATGGTAAGACTAGATCATCTGGAGATACCGTTTTGTTAAAAAGGTTCAATTTTGAGTTAGGCGCTGTTAATGGTCGATAGTTTGAGTTAATAGCATCTTATGTTAATATTGATATCATGAAAAAATATCTATACTTTTTTATCTTTTTAATTATTATTTTATCAGGGTTTTATGCCTATTTTATACTTGGTAATCAGTTAAGGGCTGCTCGGGCAGATGTTAAGGCGGAAGACTATATAAATAAAATGTATCAAGATTATGATGTGGCTGGACATAGTTGTCAGGGTGATGATACCAATCATGACACTTATGTAACTTGTGATTATAGAGTCAAAGAGAAGAGTAGTGGCTATGAGAAAACCATAATCTTGCAATGTCCTACCTTCTGGAAATCTTTTATGGCTACAGCTTGTAAGGAACAAGGACTTCTTATTAATCAGAATTAATATATAATCGATTTAGAATAATATGAAAAAGATAAAACTCGCTAGCTGGAATGTAAATGGACTTCGCGCTGTGTGGAGGAAAAATGCTTTTCAAGATTTTATAGATTTTTACAATCCTGACATACTTTCTATACAAGAAACAAAGTGTGAAGCCGGTCAATTAACAGAAGAGCAGCTAAATTATAAAGGTTATAAAAGTGTATTTGAAAGTGCTACCAATAGAAAAGGTTATTCAGGAGTGGCGATTTATTCTAAGCTGCCTTTCACATTAACTCATGCCACACTTGGTAAAAAAGATTTTTATGATGAAGAAGGCAGAACAATTGTGGTTGAGTTTGATCAGTTCTATCTTATTAATTGCTATTTTCCTAATGGAGGTAAAAGTGAAGAACATTATCAGTACAAGCTAGAGTATTATAGTAATTTTCTCAAATTAGCTCAAAAATTAGAAAAGAAAAAGCCTGTAATATGGTGCGGTGATGTGAACGCTACCAATAGCGATATTGATTTGGCTAGGCCGAAAGAGAACAAAGACAAGCTTGGTTGTACAGTGCCAGAGAGAACGGCTTTGGCCAAATTCGTAGAAAATTTTGTTGATGTATACAGATACAAAAATGATAACAAAATCCAATATACTTGGTGGGACATGAAAACAAGAAGTAGAGAGAAAAATGTTGGGTGGAGAATAGATTATTTCTATGTTTCTAAAAGTATACAAGAGAATGTGACGGAGGCAGAGATATTAGATAGTGTTCAAGGTAGCGATCATTGTCCGATAACTATAGAATTAAAAATTAATTAGTTTATTTTATTTAATTACTCAATTATTTTATTTTGTTTTTTAATTTTTAGGGTAGATAATTTTTCTTTTGTGTTATCATTAAAATATGAAGGTGGCAAAAATATATTCTGCACAAGTTGTTGGTCTCAAAGGTGTGCCGATCAGTGTAGAAACTGATGTTTCAACAGGAGTTTATAATTTTATAATAGTTGGTTTGCCAGATCAGTCAGTAGCTGAAAGTAAAGAGAGAGTTCATGCAGCTCTCAAGAACAGTAATTATGATAGCCCCAAAAGTCGCAACCATAAGTTGACTTGCTCACTAGCCCCAGCAGATATAAGAAAAGAAGGGCCTGTGTTTGATCTGGCCATAGCTATCTCATATCTGGTAAGCGTTGAAGAGATTAGTTGTGAGTTTATCGATAAATGTATTTTTGTGGGAGAGCTTAGCTTACAAGGAGAGATACAGAAGCTTAAGGGGGTTTTGGCTATTGCTAAGACAGCCAAAGAAAATGGGTTCAAAAAAGTATTTGTTCCATATGATAATCGACTTGAAGCAGCTTTGGTAGAAGGGATTCAGGTTTATGGCGTCAAGAATGTTATAGAAGTTGTAGAATTTTTAAAAGGAAACATCACACTCGAAGAAACAGAAAAGCAAGATCTCATTATAAACAAACCAAATTACCCAGACATAAGTGAGATAAGAGGACAGCAATTAGCTAAGAGAGCTTTGCTTATCGCTGCAGCTGGTGGACACAATATCTGTTTATATGGTCCGCCAGGAACAGGTAAAACAATGTTAGCCAAAGCCTTTACAGGAATATTGCCTGAGCTTTCTTTTGAGGAGTCTCTTGATGTTACTTCTATACATTCTGTGGCTGGAGCCACATCGGAAACGATAATATCTCACCCACCACTACGAAGCCCTCATCACACAAGCAGTTACGTTTCTATTATTGGAGGAGGATCAATACCAAAACCAGGAGATATTACATTAGCTCATAGAGGGGTTTTATTCTTGGATGAATTCCCTGAATACGACAGAGAAGCTTTAGAAGCAATGAGGGAGCCGTTGGAGGATGGTGTAATTAGAATAAGTAGAGCAAAAGGAAGTGAAGTATTCCCAGCAGATTTTATTTTGCTAGCAGCTATGAATCCTTGTCCATGCGGATATAGGGGGTCCAAAGTAAAAGAGTGTAGCTGTAAACAATCAGAAATAGAGAGATACAAGAAGAAAATCTCAGGCCCTATCATGGATAGGATTGATCTCTGGGTTTTCGTTCAGAATGTATCTTATGAAGAATTATCTAGCACACAAAAAGAAGAAAAGGCTTCCCATCTATTGAAAGAGAGTATTATAAAGGCCAGAGTTAATAGTCGTAACAGAAATGAAAATAAAAATATTAAGAATAAATTAAATAAAAACCTTTCTTCCAAAGAGCTTCAGCACGTATCACCACTTCAAGAAGAAGTGACTCAGACTCTGAATAGACTGGCTACATCTCTGGATATTAGCCCTAGAGTGTATCATCGAATGATAAGAGTTGCTAGAACAATAGCTGATTTAGAAGGAAGTGACGATATCAAAAATGAACATATTATAGAAGCTTTTCAATATAGACCTAAGCTCAATTAATCATTAGAAAGGGTTAGAAGCTCCACGAACTTCAAAGTGTAGATGTGGCCCAGTAGATCTTCCAGAGTTACCTGTGGCTCCTATCTGCTCACCTTTGCTTACTGTCTGTCCAGGAGAAACAGACACAGCACTCAGATGTCCATAAACTGTCTGGGTTCCATTGGAGTGAGAGATGATAATCATACTACCGTAACCTCCATTATATCCGCCAAGTTTAGCTGCTTGCACAGTTCCAGCAGCGGCAGCATAGAGTGGTGAGCCAACGGGAATACCTATATCAACTGCATTATGTCCGTGTATACCTTGCGTTTTTATTCCTCCCACAATTGGCCTTGTATAATATCCAGTCCCAGCGCTGGCATAGAGAGTTTTTTTGACACTAGTTTTGACATTGGTTTTAGCTGGAGCGTCGAAGAACATTGTTCCATCAGGTATAACTATTTCTTCTCCCAGTGCCAATTCGCCATCTTTTATATTATTAAATTCTTCTATATCTACTTTGTCAGCTTTATACTTTTTGGCTATAGAGGCTAGAGTATCGCCCTTTTTTACAGTATGTTTAACACCATCTATAGGTAAGATTATGAGTATCTCTCCAGGCTTAACCACACCATTTTTTATGTCATTGGCCCAAGCAATTGTGTTCTTGGATACGTCAAAAAGTTTTGCTATATCAGAAAGCGTGTCTTTATCTTTAACTTCATAGACTTGGATAAATTCATTCTTTAACTCTTCCTCGGTGTTAGATCTTTCTGGGCCAACAGCTGCGCTAAGAACCCCTTCGTCTTCCAATCTTACCACTTGAGTGTCAGTCGCATTCCTTTGGACTAGATTTTTGGAGGTAGGATTAATAACAAAGTCGTCAGAGCTAGACGCTTCATAATTAGTTGTGTCACCAGAAGTTACGCTGGCACTAGTTGTAAAAGTGCTTTTTATTCTTGCAAAGAGATCATTCCAAAAACCAGCCTCTACCTTGTTAGTACCAAAACCAAATATAAGCACAACAAATATCATTATCACAAACAAATTACCTCTTTTGGAAGATTTATAAAAAGCCTGATTTTGATTAGTGGATTTCATAATTATCTGCTAGCAATCATCTTGCTTTCTTGTTAATTTTCTATTTAAACTAAGGTTTATTTAGAATATTAGTCTTTCCTATCATTATTGCCTAGCAGTCCTATTCACAATATTAACAGTTTTGACACTATAAATCAAGAAACAAAATGAGTATATTGTAGTATAATATTTATTAAGAAACACTAATCGCGTTTACATCTTATTCTATGCCTCCTTTTCCTTCAAATCCTTCTTCTGCCAACCAAGCACCCCAAGCTCCCTCTGGTGCTCCTAGTGCTGCTACAAAACCTAATTTTCATGATCAGATGAAAGAGTTGGCTAGCAGATTAGAGAATGATACATTTGGGTTTAATCCCAAAGAAGACAATCACGCTTTTGGCAGATTTGGTAGACATTTAAAAATAACTGGAGAAAAGAAAGAAGTTGAAGCTTATAATGAATTTGTTGATTATTTAGGAGGTAAGTCTGGAAAGCCTTCGGACGATGTCAGGGACACTTTGGTGGGAGCTATACCATCTTCTTTAAAAAAAAGGGAAGGAGATTTGAATACGCCATCTTCACCAGCTCGTGCTAGGAGGTTAATCGGGAAAGTCGGATCTGAAGTTAAGAGTAGAGTGCCAGAGCTCGAGAATAACTTAAAAGATCTTAAGGCTGATAACATAAACTCTGAAGCTAAAATAAATAGATTGACTCTGGATCTCCAGTCGGCTGAAGCCTATCTGACTGAACAAAGACAAGAAATCAAAAGATTAAGAGAAGAAGTTGAGAAGAACTTAACCGAAAAAGCAGAAGCTTTGAAGATGCTGGAAGATAAAGAGAGGGATGTACAAGATTCTGACAAGAAGATAGCTAGCATACAAAATGAATTAAAAGATTTTCAGAATCAATTTATACTATCCAAAGACATTCAGACGAAGTTAAATAATTCTGAAGCGGTTAAAATTTATCCTGACGAAGCAAAGCAGCTTATTGATATCTTTGCTATAGCTATGCGCGCAGATACGATACAAGGTCTTGAATCTGAGATTGCTAAGCTTACAGAGAAGCTAAGGGAGTTGTTAGGTGATAAAAAGATGGATAAAAATAAACGTCACATTTTAGAAAATTTTATTTTAGGTAGTCCTATTTTTAGTAAAGGTGCAGGCATAAAAAAGGTAGGAGGTCAGATAGTTAGAAGAGATGATGGTCTTATTCATATGTTGGAGTTGAAGAAAGCTGAGCTAGTCGCCAAGTCATCTAGCACCGCTTCGCCAATACCAGCCACTCCTGCTGCTTCTTCAACCGGAACTCCAACAGCTTCACCTGCCCCTTCATCCTCACCTTCAAAATCTTCTGGTTCTAGCAGCCCTATCAATATTTCATATAGCTTTTCTGTGCCTTCAACACCTTCAAGCGCTTCACCATCTAGTACTCCAGCAGCAGCACCTTCTTCTGTAACTATACCTCCTATTTCTCCTGAGGAACCAGGTTTAAAGCACCAAAAGAAGGTGGATGAACTCGTGGTTGTTATTAGTAAAGAACTGACTGATATACAAAAAGATCTTATTGGTTTTGGGGTGGATAATGAAGATATTCCTCTAAAAGATATTCAGTTAGCTAGCATACTTCATCAAATGGAAAATGTTAGAGGAAAGATAAGAAAAATAAAAGCCTCTGATGAAGAAAAGAGTAAACCTGATTACAAAGCTTCTCTAAACAAAAATGAAATACTTAGAGTTCGTTATGAGAAGATATTTGATCGACTTGAAGAGAGGTTTAAAGTCTTAGATAAAAAAGTTATAGGCATGCACGAGGAGCAGATAGAAGACATGAAGCCTGACCATGTTCTTGACTTGTTTATTGATGTGTTCGGAGGTAAGTTAACTAATGAAGAGGCTTACATTAAACGTCCAGGAACAAATGAAAGAACTACATTTAAAGATTATGAACAAGCCCACAAAGTAAAAGGGCAATTGAAGTTCCCAATAATAGATATTATGCTATCTATTAAAAATCTAGTTGAAGATAAGAATATAACAGACAGAACATTTATAACTTCTAATCGCGAGAAGCTAACGGAAGAAGAGAAAAAGAATCTTGGACTTTGGATTAGTGAGCTGCAAACATTTTCTGATAAACTCAAAGCAAGTAAAGTAAAAGAATTTGAAAAGTTAAAGAATCTTCTAAGGAGTACTGATACAAAAGACGAGGCGAAATTATCTAATCTCGGTGTGGTTTATAATCTTAAGACAATGTTCTCAGACTTTTTGAATATTGACGGAAACAGAGGAGGGATTGATGATGATAGAGTTGGAGATGCGGTAGAATTTTTCAAAAAAGATGAGAACAAGATAAAGCTTATGGATAAGTATAAGCTAACAGAATTTGAAGTGAATAGAATAGAGAAAAAGTTTAGAACTTGGGATAGAACTGTACAACTCAAAATAATAAAAGAGCTAGGTATAGGACAGGATAAAGGTAGAGATATAGAACATTATATAGAGCATAAATCAATCTTAACAGAGGCTTATAACCTATTACATGAGGAGTCTGCAGTAAATAGGGTGACAGAACATTTGACAGATATTTTATTCAATCAACCAAAAAAGTGGTTAAGAGTTAGAGGGAAGTTTGGTGGGGAAAGTGGGAAAGTGGTTAGTCGTCTATCCGATAATGAAATAGATGATATTATCTTCGAGAAGCTGACTTTGGAAAGTGCTTCTCGTCAAGCTGGAGTTGCGCTTATGTCTGTCCTTCTTGAGTCTTCTGGAGTATTAGGAACAACTTATCACGAATCTTCTGGGAAAGTTAAAAGATTCATGGAAGGAGAAAGAGATGGAATAGAAATTCATTATCCAAAACTAAACAAGGCTCTGACAGATGGACCGAGGAATAACCCTATCAAAGACTATATTAGAGAAGTTATGAGTAAAGGGGTAAAGAGAAGATTATTCCATGTTGACGAATATGCTATCTTTAGAAATGAATTTATCAAAATGAAAGTTAGTGGGTTTAATACTATGTCTGAACCTCCAAAAGGTCTCTCCAGAGAAGCCATGATTAATCTAAGCAAACTCGTTGAAGACAGAACTGTAAAAGAAGGAAAGTATAGCATCAAAGATAAAACGCTGCTAGAATTAATGGTAGAAGATATGATAGAAAAAGGGAAAATCACAAAAGAGGAAGTTGAAGAAATGATTAAGTATAGATAATTAAGGAATAATTTAAATGAAAGACAATTAGAAGCAGTTAAAACTATAGATGGACCAGTTCTTATATTGGCTGGCGCTGGAGCAGGCAAAACCAAAACTATAGTAGAGAGAGTGCTTGAAATAATAAGGAATAGAGTGAATCCTAACAATATCTTGTGTGTGACTTTTACTAACAAGGCTGCTAGCGAGATGAGAGAAAGGATAACGCAAAGGCTAGTTGAAGAAAAAGTTATCGACAATTTTGATTTGCACAGAGAAGACTATAGATTTTTTAAAGGAGAATCTGATCTTCCAATGGTTAAAACTTTTCACTCACTTGGGTTGTATTTGTTAAAAAGAGAACATGCTTCTCTTGGTCTTGTAAAGAACTTTACTATACTTGATACAGATGATACAAGAAGTCTTATCAAAGAATATCTTGAAAGTGCTGGTTATGATACTAAGGTTTACGACCCGAGCAAGATTAGATCTTCTATCAGTAGAGAAAAGGGGGATTTTAAAACAGTGCAAAACTACAGGTCTAAAATTATGAATTATTCTATGGAAGTTGTTGCTAATTCATGGGATTATTATAATAGAAAACTTAGAGAGATGGGGGCTGTAGATTTTGATGATCTTATAGTTAGATGTGTAGAGCTTTTAAGAGATAATCAAGAGGTCAGGGAGAAATATCAGAACCTTTTTAAGTATATACATGTTGATGAATATCAAGACACTAATAATTCACAATATGAGCTAATACAACTCTTAGTTGATAAAAAACACAATAATATATGTGTAGTTGGTGACACTGATCAAAATATTTATTCTTGGCGCGGAGCTAATCTCAAAAATATTATGAGTTTTGAAAAAGATTACAAAAATGCCAAAGTGATTCTTTTAGAGCAGAATTATCGATCAACTCAAAATATTCTTTCTCTTGCCAACAATGCCATAAAGAAAAACACAGTACGCAAAGACAAAAAGC
The DNA here is from genome assembly GCA_030916975.1 of Patescibacteria group bacterium. Lineage (GTDB taxonomy): Bacteria > Patescibacteriota > Minisyncoccia > Phycocordibacterales > UBA5272 > JAUPVO01. Next base: position 8,924 of record JAUPVO010000007.1, on the reverse strand, counting down.
TTTTTACCAACCTTGGTGAAGGAGAAAAAATAGAAGTCTTTCCAGCTTTTGATGGGGACTCAGAAGCGGAATTAATTGCTAGAAAGTGTAAAGAGCTAATAGAGGAAGGAGTTAACCCAAGCGAAATAGCAATACTATATAGAACCAATTTCCAGTCTCGCGTATTAGAAGAGAAAATGATTAATGAAAATGTTCCATACAATGTGCTAGGTATTAGATTCTTCGACAGGAAAGAGATTAAGGATGTACTGAGCTATTTAAGAGTAGCTCTGAATAGAAGCTCACAAGTTGATCTCAAAAGAGTTTTGGAATTCCCTAAAAGAGGTATAGGTAAAGCCAGTATAGCTAAGTTATTTGCTGGCGAGGAGATAAGCGGTAAGGGAGGAGCTGCAATCGTAGAGACTTTTGTTCTGTTAGATAGAATAAAAAGTATGTGTCAAAGTGAAAACCAAGAAGAGAATGCTCAGTATGAGCTGAGTGAGATATTAACTTATATATTAACAGAATCTAGAATGGAGCAAGCCTTTTTAGACGATGGCGAAGATGGGGCCATGCGTTTAGCTAATATAAGTGAGCTTATAACTTTATCAGAGAATTACACCAAAGAAATATATGGTAGTTTTGATAATGTGCTTGAAAAGTTCTTAGAAGTTACTTCCCTTTCTAGCGATCAAGATGATGATAAAAAAGAAAAAGTTGGAGTTAGATTAATGACTGTACACGCTTCTAAAGGTTTGGAATTTGAACATGTTTTTATATCAGGATTAGAAGAAGATTTATTCCCCTCTAAAAACTTTTCAGGCAAACAGAGAAGCAAGGAAGAAGAGGAGGAAGAAAGAAGACTGTTCTATGTGGCTGTAACTCGCGCTCGTAAGAAACTTTATCTTTCTTATGCTGAGATGAGGACCATATTTGGACAGCGTAACATAGCCTTGCCAAGCCAATTCCTTTCCGATCTTGTTGATGATATATATAATTGGAATGAAATATATTATAAACAGAATAACAGTGGAAAAGTCGTATATATATAATTTTATATTTTTTATTGTGATATAATTTGTTATATGAAAGATAAAAGTAGTTTGTCACCTCTGGATGAAAATTTCTCCAAGAATAAAGCTTACACAATAATAATTATTTTCCTCGCTCTATTAATTTTATTGTTTTTTATGTTGTCTAAATTTATTAGTTTTAACACAATAAGTACAAAAGAGAGTACTCCATCAGCCTCTAGCTTGGTTGATATTAATAGTTATACCGAGATGCAAAACGGAGGTATGGACAGCAACAATAATGGTATCCCTAATTGGCAGGAAGTCGCTATGGGACTTAATCCGAGTGATAATAATGTAGGGATAAATAATCTTGGTAATGCTACTAACACAGCAGATGAAAAAATTAATTACTTTTCTAATTTTACAGAGCTCATATCAAGAGATATATATGTAACAGGACAATACAAGACGCAGGATAATCAGGTAGATATAGATTCTATTAATGGTGAGCTTATTAATAAGCTGAATGATATTTTTAAACCAATTAGAATTAACAGCATTGATACGATATCAAACCCAACCAAAGATGATTATCTTAAATATTACGGAGAAATGGCAATACTTTTGTATTACATGAGAAGTAGTGAAGGTAAGGAGCTTGAGGAAGCTGAGAGTAATATGGCTAGCAGTACCAACAATTGGGACTTTACTGCAAATTATACAAAGAATTTATATTATTTATGTGCCGATTACAAAAATCAAAAAGTTCCAAAAGATTTAGTGGAATTACACAAAGATGCTATATATCTGTGTGAAGATTACGCTTTGACTTTGTACGGATTTACAGAGTACTCTGTTGATCCAGTTAAAAGCCAAATAGCAACTAACAAATACAAAGAAGTTGTTAATAATATATATGCTCTAGTTAAAACTTATTCTGATAAAGTAAAAGCAAAAGGTTATTCGGCTGACGAGATAAAAAATGGAAAGTTTTATTATTTAATAAAATAATAAATAATAATATTTGTAATATATATGAAAATATTTAATTTTAAAAATAGAACAATCCTAAACTTCTTTTTCATTTTTGTTGTTATATCTTTTGCTTTAACTCCAAAATCTTTTGGGGCGGCGTCGGGTAGTACAGTTTTCTCAATTGAGCTACCAGGTCCCCAGCTGGTTAATGTTATAAAAACTTCAATAGAGCAATCAATTAATACAGCCCAGAGTATAACCTCAGCTTATAGTGATACTTGGTTTATGGGTAAAGAAGTATTTTTAGATAAACTAGCTTATTATCAAGCCAAATTGATGGTTGAAAAGATTAAAAGAGATACTTTGAGCTGGATCAATTCTGGGTTTAATGGTAAACCAATGTTTTTGCAAAACCCAGAGCAGTTTTTCGGTAATATAGTTACAGATCAATTGTTTTTAGTTAAGAATAAAATGATATCTGATTTAAATGGAATGAATAGGCAGATTACTCAGCAGCTTATTATGAATGTAGCCAATCAGAAGAATCAGTTTAGTCAGAATATGCAATATTCTATTGCAGACGGTCTGTGCCCATCTCTTAAAAGAGACTTGATAAGATATCAGTCCTTGCAGCCTAGTCCTAGCAGAGATCAGCTAATTAATGAGAAAAATGCCCAGATCAATTCTGTTTGTAATGGAAATAGAGATGTTAGAGATGTTAATGCAAAGGCTTGTGCTGGGGATTTTAATTGTGGAGGCTGGGATGCTATTATGATTAAAACGAGTAATTTAGACCTCAATACAGACGCAGGTAAATTAATATTAGCTCAGCAAGAAGTGGACAGGAATATACAAGCGCAGAAAGATTTCTTTAACAGCGAATTAAATAGAGGCGATGGGGTTTTTGGTAAGTATGAATGTGCCAACCCTGTTAAGCTTGATAATGGTAAGGAAGCTTGTCCAGCAGGAGGGTACAAAATAGTAACCCCTTCTTCTGTAACCCAATCTCAATTAAAACAAGTTACACAAGATCCAATAAACTCTTTAAACGGAGTTCATGAGTTTGGTGAAGACTTTATAACACAGGCTATGTTTAGCTTCTCTAATATGCTTATTAATAAAGGTTTGAATTATGTTACAGGAGCTATCAATTCAGGCATCAATAGTGTTTCGAACGGGCTTCAGTCTGCGATTAATGACTTAGCTAATGGAGGTAGTGGTAGCGGTAGCGGACAAGGTTCTAATGTTAATACTGGACTTGTTACTTTGTCAGATACTAATATATACAAAATATCTGATGATGATAAAAATAGTTTTATAACAGTTATTAATCCACAATATGATTTTATCAATAAAAATTCAGTAGAGATTTTCTTCGTAATCAACAAAGAGCGAGCTGCTTATCAAAAAGTTAAAGTAGCTTTAGATGAAGTTGCTATGTGTTACAAAGATAAAGCAACACAATATCCAGCTTTGGTATCTTATCCAGGTTCCATACCTCAAAATATAAAAGATAGAGCAGCTGAGGTTAACAGTAAGATAGATGCTCTTAATCAGGCTTATGATCAAGCTGTTGCTGATCAGAAAAATGCTGGAGATTTGTATACTAAGCTACAGGCCACTACAGATTTTAGAGAGATGAAGGATTTACAGGCTAAGTTTGCTGAGGTTTATAGAGCTGCTGTTAATAATGCTTCTTATTGGCAAGTTAGGGAGGCGCAGAATAATGCTGGAGGAGGAGACGTTATGTATACTACTGGAGGAGGTAAGAGTATTTATAAAGTTTTAGATGAAGAAATTGAATCATTAGCAGGAACTTTGGCGCAGTGTCAGGCTATAGGAGGATCTACCAACGGAACTCCTTATAGTAATTTTTAGAATATTAAGTGTAGTAGATTTGTATAGTTTTACACTTTAATTAAAAACATATTACATTTAAATGTAATATGTTTTTAATTATCTCATGCTATAATGAATGATAGTGAAAAGTCAAAAACAAAAGCAATGTTGGAGCTTTTAAAGAATTTTTTTAATAAAGTAATTGTACAAAAAGTAATAACTTTTTCTGTGTTTTCTCTTTTGTTAATTTTGTCTTTTGGTCTAAGCGCATCTGCTCAGAACGATAATTCTATTAGTCCAGAAATGCAAGCTGCCATAGACGCAGCTGCAGCCAATTTACCTACACAAGCTCAGACGGATGCAGCCAATCAACAGGCTCTGCAAAGCGCAACTCAAAGCGGCGGTATCAATAATAATTTAACTGGAAATACGGCAACGAATACTCCTACAGTATGTGACGGGTCAAAAGGTATTTTGTTTCCATCAGCTTGCGAAATATGGTATGAGTTTTCTAAGTTTGTACTTAATGTCACAGCTACTATTGCTCAGTATTCTTCGCAGGCTTTTGATTCAGCAGTAGATGGTTTTATACTCAATATTAAAACTCTCTTCAAAGAGGATGGTGGGGCAGATAAGGCCTGGGTTTATTTAGCTTGGTCTATAGTTAGAGATTTTACTAATATATTAATTATATTCTCAGCTCTGTATACCGGTGTCCGATATATTATGGGGCTAGAAGGAGAGAATTTTGACTTTAGAAAGTCTGTAGTTAGGTTAATTTTGACAGCACTTTTAATAAATTTTTCTTTTCCTATAGCTAAGTTTTTGGTTGATATGTCTAATTTTACTACCTTGTCTATTAGGCAAGGTATAGTAGGAGCTGAGAATAAAAGCATATCAGAGGTTATTATGAGGAATACTGGAGCGGCACCACTCATATCTGACATCGGTAATGTAAGCGGTTCTGGTTCCAAGCTTACTAGTTCATCTCAGATATGGTTAGCTATTCTATTCATGGTGTCAGTACTCTTTGTATTTCTCTACGGAGCTATTATGATAGTTGTTAGAGCTCTGATACTTCTTGTTACTGTCATATTCTCTCCCCTTATGTTCTTAACGTCATCCTTCAAAGCTTTTGAGAGAGTTAATGAGGTTTGGAGGTCCAATTATATTGGGCAATTACTATACGCACCGATACTTATGTTTGGGTTTTGGATTGCTCTAGGCATACTTGGACAGGCTAATTCTGGAGTTAATGTGGCAGCAGGAGCTGGTATAGGAAGCGGGAATCTCTTGCCACTAATACTAGCAACAGTAACTTTATTTTTAGCCGTGTTTGCTGCGGGCAAGGTTTCCAATATGGGAGGATCTACAGCAGGAGGTTTGGTTGGGGGTGCTATGAAGACAATAGGGCTTGGCGTGACTGGAGGAGTACTTGGATATGGATTTAGAACAGCCGGAAAAGTATTAGGATCTAGAGCTTTAGGAGGGTCTGACTGGGTTAAAAATACAACCAATGATCATAATATGTTTCGCAGAGCTGGGGCTAGCCTTATGCACGGATCTGGAGAATTTGGTAAAAATCTAAAATTAGATAAGTTTGGAGTTAAGACAAAATCTTTGTCTGATAATGGGGGTAAAGTGGGTAGTACTTTGTTTAATGTTGATAACATAGACAAAAGCAAAAAAGAACAAAACAATAAGTTTAAATCAGAGGTTAGAGATCTCTATGGAGAAGCTATTGATAAAACTCCAGGAGCTAGAGATATGTTGGCGGGATTTAATAACGCTAAAGACATTAGAGACTTCAAGTCAGCAGCTAAGGATGGCACTCTTCGTGAGTTTGTAATAGGTAAGGAGAAAGAGAAGAGGGTATCAGAAGAAAGAATATTAAAAGAGAAAAAAGAAATAGAGCAAGCAGAATTAGCAAAAAAAGAAACTAAAGCCAGAGAAAAGTTTATCAAAGACAATAATATTTCTGAAGAAAATAGTAAATCCTTTATAAGACTAAATGATGATAAATTAGTAAAAGAAGATACAATGAAAGATTTAGAAAAAGATATTGATGAATACAGAATCAAAGCCCAAGATCTTACCAGAAGAAGAAATAATTTAAAAGAGGAAATAATAATGTTAAATAAAGACCTTGAAAAAGCTAATCCTGGATCTAAAAATGAAGAAATAATCAAAAATAAAATAAACGAGATCAGTAGTCGTTTGGAGCAGTTAAACTTGGATACAAAAGTTGATAGAGATTCTCTCGCAGCATCACTCAAAGGTTCTCGTAATTTTCAAAATATCTTAAAGGATGATATTTCTGGAATTGCAGAAGAGATGGAATCTATGAAAGAAACCAAAGCTGAGAAGCTTAGAGGTAATAAAAGTAAGAAACCTAGTCTGGCTTACGGACAGGTTCCAGGAGATGTAGAAAAAGCTCTAGAAAATTAAATGATATAATATAAACATGTTAAATCAAGAATTGCAAAAAGAAATAGATCTTGAGATAGATAAGGCCAAAGATGAGATTAAAGATTTTATCAGAAGTAAGTATTTTACTGATACTATGGAGCTTATCGAAAGAGTTAACAAATTAACTGAAGAGCAATCGGAATCAATTGAGCTTGAAGTCATTATGTTTTTGCTCGGTATCAGCGACTACAAGAATATAGAAGAGGCGGTTAAAGATCAGGCCGGACTTGTTACTGGAGGAGAAGTAAAACAAGTTTCCAAAGATATTAACGATTATATTTTGGATAAAATTAATCCAACCCCAAATATAAGGACAGAAACAGATAAAGCTAAAAATGAGCCGCTTAGAAATATAATACAAGATGCATATGGAAAAGAAATGCTTGGCCCTAAGGTTCTGAATTATTATGATGGTAAAAGAAATAAAACACCATTAGAAGGTGAAGTGTCAGATAAAGTAGAAGGGGACGCTATTTTAAAAGATAATATTTTAAAACAAAGCAGCAGTCCTTCTAAAGTGGCTGTACCCAAGATTAGTATGAACGATGTCTCTTATGATGTATACAGAGAAAAACCATCAGAAGAGGATAATATAATGAAAAGAGAAGTGGAAATAGATCATGGAGAATCTGATCCAGATGATATAATACGTAGTGAGTAGATTTGATTAAAATTATATGCAGTTTAGAGTACCACAATTCATTGATATAGAAGATAAAATACTAGGCCCTCTCACGTGGAGGCAGACCGCTTATGTGCTAGGTGCAGTTGGTGTAGCTTATATTTTCTTTAGGTTTATAGATTCAAAATTATTGGCTTTGATATTGTCAGCTCCTTTCGTGGCAATTTTCTTAGCTTTTGCTTTTGTAAAAATTAATAATAGAACTTTTGTAGAAATCCTAGAAAATGCTTTTAGATATTATACAGGTATAAATCTTTACACTTGGAGACAACTTAAGAAAGAAGAAGGGAATGATTTGCCGATAGTTCAGAAATCTAACCAAAACAACCTTATACCAAAAGAGAATAAGAAATCTCTAAAAGATATAGCGTTAGGACTCGACACAAAAGTGGAAAATAGATAAGTTATAGAAATATTTCGTGCTATAATTTTAATATAGTATGAAAGGTGATTCTTCACAAAAATTTGTACCAATCAAAACCATACATGAAGGGGTAATTGAGCTCGATAACGGAAGTTTTGTAGAGATATTAATTACTAACTCTCTTAATTTGGCTTTAAAAAGTCAAGATGAGCAAGCGGCTATAGTAGCTCAGTTTCAGAATTTTTTTAATTCTTTGGATTTTCCAATACAGATTTTTGCAAAGTCTAGAAGAGCCAACATAGATGGCTATATAGCATCTCTTCAAGATAGACTCAAGTATATAGATGAGGAGCTTTTGAAGCTGCAGACGGTAGAGTATATTAATTATATTCAGAACTTCGTGTCGGAAGTTAATATTATGGAGAAACAATTTTTTGTAGTTGTACCTTATACTCCAGCTATTACAGGGAATAAGTCTGTAGCTTCATCGCCACTCAGTTTATTTGGAGCTACTCCTAAGCTTAGTAGCATTGATAATCAGACTAATCTATTAAAAGTCAGACAGCAACTTGAAGAAAGAGTGTCAGTTGTTTCTTCTGGACTCTCTAGATGTGGACTTCGATTGAAACAACTAGATACAGAAGAAGCAATGGAACTTTTTTATGAATTATTCAACCCCGGGATTGAATCCAAAGCGATAATTTAAACATTATGAGTATATTAGATAAAATTTTAGGTAAAGACACAAAGCAGGAAGCCTCATCACAAGAGAGTAGGCCGACTTTGCCATCCGAAATATATGAGCAAGCCACTATGTCATTAAAAGACTCTCTGGCTCCATCGGCTTTGAATATAGAGTCTAAGGATTTTATTATGGGTGATATAAAAGGTAGAACGTATTTTATAATGTCTTACCCAAGATACCTGAATGATAATTGGTTATCTCCGCTTATTAATCTGGACAGAGTTTTTGATGTTTCTATGCATATATCTCCTATTAATACTGGAGAGATAATGAAACAGTTTCAGCGTAAAGTGGCAGAAGTACAAAGCCAAATGATGATACGTGAAGAGAAGGGGTTGGTGCGAGATCCTATGCTTGAAGCAGCTTATGAAGATCTCGAATCTCTTCGTGATGATCTTATGACAGCTCAAGAGAAAATGTTTGAAGTTGGAGTTTACATAACGCTATACGCTAGAAATGATAATGATCTTGATAAAGTTGAAAAGGAATTGAAGTCCATACTTGAAAGTTCTTTGATACAATTTAGACCCGCACTTTTCCAACAAGATCAAGGATTAATATCTAATCTACCAATAGCCCAAGACCAGCTTAAGGTTACCACCAAGCTTAACACTTCGCCCCTGTCCTCAACTTTTCCTTTTGTGTCTTTTGATTTGACTAGTGACAAAGGCATCTTGTATGGAATTAATAGACACAATGGCTCGCTTATATTGTTCGATAGATTTTCTTTAGAGAATTACAATAGTATTATTTTTGCAAAGTCAGGTAGTGGTAAATCTTTCTTATCTAAGCTAGAGATACTTAGAAGTATGATGTGGGATACTAATGTAATAATTATAGATCCGGAAAGAGAGT
>JAUPVO010000006.1 GCA_030916975.1 Patescibacteria group bacterium | reverse complement strand
GTAAAGAAATAATAAGTTTATCAGTTGCATTTATCAATAGATAGTCTACTCAGTTTATCAGTAGAAACCCTCATTCATTTGCGATTGAAGGTCTTCAGGAGAGTACAGTTGTTGGGATGGTTCTTCAAGTCCAAGTAGTCATAGTTTTAGTATATGAGAATAATTATCATTTACAAGATTATTTCTTCTTTTTTGATTTGCAAGGCATATGATTAAATTAGGATACTTTTATTATATCATTTATTTGCAAAAAACAAGGAAATTCATATAATGGATTTACTACACAGATTTACTTTTTAAATATTCCTTTGTTCTTGGTTTTCTTTCTGTGTAGTAACTGAAAGGGGAAATCAAGAATAAGGGAATAATTTTTATATATATGCCATACAAAGACTTTTGCGATAGATTTCGCACGTTCAATGGAAAGAGATATTGAGAGTGGACTTGATTAGAAGAAGCAGAAAATCCGAAGCAAGCAAGAGAAATGTATAGAAAAGATAAGTCGTATAAATGAGAAGATTTCAAAGTAATAAAAAGCGACATTTTCTCTGGATATGAAATTTATATCCCTTTAGAAATTAAGAATAACTTATAATATATGAAATACGCTACAGAACAAAACATACTCAAAATCATAAAAGAAGCTGTACAAGAGGAAGTACAGCAAATAAATAGTGAACTTATTGAGCTAAGAAAACTTGCCTATACTTTACCACAAAAAGAGCGAGAAAATAAAAAACTTACCTCTTATAATCAAACATTGAGTAATTTTCTATTGAACTATAGAAATCTATTATCAAGAATAGAAATGACTCCTTTTGATAAAATAGAAAAAATCGAGCATCAGGAACATCACGCAAACGAATATGGAGAATGATGATGATTTTATGAAATGGGATACAAGGTTATTACAGAGTGAGAAGAAGATGAAATATTCATCTTAGAACACTGAAGTTTATAAAAACTTGAAAAAAATGTAATGTGTCAAAATAAAACCCTCTATTGAGGGATTATTTTTTTAATTGCTACGTTTTTAATATCAGTATCTATAAATGGGTTTCGATCTATAACATTCATTATAAAATCTCTTGCTACAGTTCACTCTATGCTTTTATATCAATCTGGAAGTCTTACCCTTATTCATACTCAATCTGAGCGAATAGCAGTAATAGTTTTTCATCATCCTATTGGATTTAATGGCTCTTCTATATACCATCCTTGTGTCTTCTCTGTTTTTCAAAGAGATTTCTGCTCTACATAACTCCATCATTCTTTTAGCTTTTTCCCATTTCTGACTACATTATCAATGTTTCAATCAAGTTTTAGAGATTTAACTTTAATTCAGGAATTTTTAAAATACTTAGACTTCTCATTAAATTCTTTCAAGATTGGCTCAATACTAAATCATTTTGCTTCTTCTATGAGTTTATTTGTTTCCATATCACCTATTGTAGCACTCTTTTCTGTTTTTTGCAAATTCTTCACGATAGGAGTGTTTACAGTCTTTTTAGGTACTACTACTGGCTTGCTCCCTTTTGATTCATTTTTTATAGTGTTAGGAGTTACTATTGTTCTGATAACATTTCCTTTTTCATCAAAATTCTGACTTGGATTTTTCATCAAGTCAATTCCTGTTTTCTCTTTGAACTTAGCAATAAGAGTATCAGCTTTGTCAGGATTATATCGCCTGTCATTAGATTTTTTTTGTATTTCTCTGTATATACCTTCTGGAGTCTCTAGGAACTCTTGGCGAGGTGTTTTTACTTCTTTTTGAACTTGTTTTTCATTGAGTAAATCATCCCACGATTCTATTTTTTTATTAGAATAGAGATCATTGAGCATTCTTTCATAATGTGGTTTATTCCATCAGTCAGCTTTCTCATATAGATTTTCTACGAGAGTTATTGCTTCTTCTTTTGTTATTTTACCTTGTGTGATTGCTCTATCAAGAAACTCTTTTGTAGCTTTTGGCTTATTAGGATTGTATTTTGATAGAAGAGCTGTATTTAAGTCTCTCTCTACTTGTCTAAATTGTTCTTGTCGTTGTGTTTGTTTTGCAAGTTGTACTGATTCAGGAATCTTTATATTAGCTTTTGTTCAAGGTCTCACTCAAACTTGTCACTCATTTTTAATAGGAGCTTTTTCTATTGGTTGATTAACACGAACATTTTTAGCACCTGTTGCTTTTCCTGTTGGTGCTTCTATAAGCCCTACTGGTCTGACCATTGACTTACCGCCACTACTATCCCCAACACCAGAAACACCACGATTAACATCTTTTAGAAAGTTAGCTTGCTGAATATCAGCTTTTGATGCTTGTATTATACTCGGTTTTGTCTTTTTTGAAAATAATTTTATTGCACCAGATTTTACTGTGTCAGAACTTGCAAGTTTTTTACCTAGATAAAGAGCTATATTCTCTGGACTTCCACCTGATAATGCAATCCAGTCAGTAAGTGAAACATTATTATTTCCACTAGATCACTGTATCTTTTTAGAGAGAGAATCTGCAAACATTTTCCATCCCTGAGTTGTTTTGTTAATTTCTTTTAGGTTTGTGAGTCCATTTTCTTCTGCTACTTTAAACTGCCATTTTCTAACAGCATCTTGTAAGTTTTTAGATCGGAGAGCGGATTCACTACCTGCATCTACGAACGAATATTTATAGTTATTAGAATATGCTCGTTTT